>CP076357.1:600000-792500 GCA_018798825.1 Ochrobactrum sp. BTU1
CCTTGATCTTTGCCTCGACGCTGGGATTAATCACGAAGGCATCAATGCTGAAGTCGCCAAGGGCCAGTGGGAATTCCAGATTTTTGGAAAGGGATCGAAAAACGCTGCAGATCAGATGTGGATTGCGCGTTACCTCCTTCTTCGTCTCTGCGAACAGTACCGCATTGATATTGAATTTCATTGCAAGCCATTGGGTGACACTGACTGGAATGGCTCTGGCATGCACTGCAATTTCTCGACCAAATTCATGCGTGAAGTTGGCGGGAAGGCCTATTTCGAAGCTCTGATGGACCAGTTTGCAGCCAATCTGCAGGCGCATATTGATGTTTACGGTCCTGACAATCACTTGCGCCTGACCGGCAAGCACGAAACGGCTCCTTGGAATAAATTCTCGTATGGTGTAGCCGATCGTGGTGCGTCGATCCGCGTGCCGCATTCATTCGTTCAGAACGGTTACAAGGGCTATCTGGAAGACCGTCGTCCGAACTCTCAGGGCTGCCCATATCAAATTGCCTCGCAGGTTCTTAAGACCATTTCCGAAGTTCCTACGAGCAACGACGAGGCTCTCGCAGCCTAAGCGCGTCGATTAAGCGATACCAAGGCCGGCCGCTGAAGTGCGGTCGGCCTTTTTGCTTTCTCATGCAGCAATTCTTTCTCCGCCAAGTTGGCCTAGATAGTTGCGACACCAATGAAAAACATCGTTCGTTCGAACGGCTTCCATCATGAAGCGATAGCGTTCTATGCGTTGTTCAAGCGGCATTGAGGCAGCCCGCGCAATGGCATCTGCGATAGTCTCGACGTCGTATGGGTTGACGAGTAACGCACCCTTGCCAAGTTCACGTGCAGCACCAGCAAAACGCGAAAGTATGAGTACACCTGGATCATCCGGATCCTGGGCTGCAACATATTCCTTGGCTACAAGGTTCATCCCGTCCCTCAGTGGTGTTACGAGCGCCACTTTGGCCATACGATAAACGGCCGCGAGCAATTGATGACTAAATGCGCGATTGACGTAGCGCACTGGCGTCCAATCCAACCGCCCTATTGTCCCGTTTATCTGCCCGGCGATTTCAGCCACTTCATGCTGCAAGGCATCATATTGCGCGACTTCAGAGCGGCTTTTTGGTGTTACCTGCACGAAAGTAATTCTTCCATGCCATCCCGGGTTGACTTCCAGGAACCTGCGATAGCCGCGGAGGCGTTCGGGAATGCCTTTCGTATAGTCGAGACGGTCCACACCGATAATCAGTTCTCGCCCCTCAAGGGAACGCTTGAACCGTTGAATGGTGGAACTGGTAGTTTCTGATTGTTCCGCCGGAGCAAAGGCGCCCACATCAATGCCGATGGGAAAGGCGCCAACCTGAAAGGTCCTTAGCTCGCTGGTAAACAGGCCTTGTTTCCCTTCCATTTTTGTAGCAACACCACCTCTCCCAAGGCAGAGCGCAAAGTTCTCGGCATCATCTTCTGTCTGAAAACCAATGAGGTCATAGGCTGTCATTGCAGTAAGCAGAGCACTTTGTACGGGCAGCGTCAAATACACATCCGGAGAGGGCCATGGTATGTGCATGAAAAAACCTATGCGGTTTTTTATTCCCATCTGACGCAGTTCTGCCGCCAATGGTATCAGATGATAGTCGTGGATCCAGATGATATCGTCTGGCTTAATCAAAGGCCTGAGTTTTTCGGCGAAAAACCGGTTCACTCGCAGATAGCCAGCCATATCGCGGCGAGCGTAATCAGTAAGGTCGATACGATAATGACAAAGCGGCCATAGGACGCTGTTGGCTAAACCTGCGTAATATTCAGAAAGGTCCTGGTCTGACAGATCCGACAATGCATAGGTGATCGCCCCTTCTTCCCGTATGCTCAAGGGACCGGGATCCTTGTCGCCACTCGATTTTCCTGACCAGCCCATCCATATCCCGCCGCGTTCCTTGAGTGCAGCATGAACGGCAACCGCAAGGCCGCCTGCAGGCGGACGATCCGGGTCGGGGACGCGATTTGAGACGACAATCAATCTGCTCACGGGCGCCGCTCCCCAAATTCAGGATAAGGGACACAAGCACTCACTCCTAAGTCTTTGGAACTCTTCACTGACATAAACTCCCAATCCAATTCCTCATTAACTTTGGAGACGCTATAACCATCGAAGCGACGGTTTTGTTTCCATCAAACGAGGAACTGACACGGATGCTTACGCCACCCATTCTATTAACCTGATCGAACATTGCTTCATCAGTGACATCGTCGCCGAGAGCTATAGGCGTTTTCTCAACGAAAGGAGCGGCTGCCATGAGACGGCGAACCGCCATTGCCTTATCGGCACTCTTAGGCTTCAGCTCGCAGACAAATTTTCCGATTTGCAGCGCATAGGCATCACCCGCCAGGCTCACGGCGGATTGCATGATATTATCAACAAGGTTTGCCATGTCGGGTGCCTTGCGATAGTGAAGTGCAAAGGCCCCGCCTTTGTCTTCAACAATCACGCCGGCAAGATCGGCTGCCTTTGATTTTGCGTGTTGAAGGGCCTGCGAATAAGCCTCGCCAGATGCGTGGGGGCGCGACACTGCGTTGTAAGACGGCACAGCGCTACCCGATGCACTGCGAAGTTCTGCACCATGGAGTCCCGCAACGCAAAAAGGATGTTGGGGAAAGAGTTGGTCAACAAACTCGATAGATCGACCGGTTACAATCGCGACCGCTCCATCTGTTTGCCGATAGAGATGTTTCAGATTCTCTTGCAGGCCACTTTCGACCAAAACACCATCCGGTGTTTGCGCGAGATCGAGCAAAGTGCCATCAAGATCGAAGAAGAAGGCAAATTCGCTTAGCGGCTTTGATTGGATCGAACGACTTAGACGATCGGGTTTGACAATTGTAAGCCCATCGAATGAAAAAATTGACGAGCCTTGCCGGGATGAAGGTTCATCTTGGTCTTTGGATTTTGACATTTCTTAAAGGATAGGGCGGAGTTTTCGTAAGGCAACTCAACCCCTTAAAATATCGCGGAGATCCCGGCTCAGCAATCTCGAGCACTGCCTCTTTTGATTATCTCGCTGGAAACTCTCTGATCATCTGGTTTTACGCGCATCTTGGTCCGAACCGCTTCGCACTTTCGGCAAGCGCACTTATGTTTGTTCGATGCTGTATAAAAAACGCCGGCTTACGCCGGCGCTTTACTTTCGATGATTTCAGGCTCAGGCAGCCAGGTAATTTTTAAGAAAGGTCCGCGTCCGGTCCTGTTTCGGATGACGCAGGATTTCGTCAGGCGTGCCTTCTTCCACGACCACTCCACCATCCATGAAGAGGATCTTGTCAGCGACTTCTCCGGCAAACCGCATTTCATGGGTGACAATAAGCATCGTCATGTGTTCTGCAGCAAGCTGGCGCATGACGAGGTTAACTTCGTCGACCAGTTCGGGATCAAGCGCTGAGGTTGCTTCATCAAACAACATCACCTTCGGTTGCATTGCCAATGCTCTTGCGATCGCGACGCGCTGTTTCTGACCACCGGAAAGTTGCGAAGGGTATGCGTCTGCTTTATTCGCGAGGCCAACTTTCGTCAGCAGTGATAATGCGAGTTCACGCGCCTGCCCCTTGTTCACACCTTTGAGTTTGATGGGACCGAGCGTTATATTCTCCACAACCGTCAAATGAGGGAACAGATTGAAGTGCTGAAACACCATTCCCATTTGTTGACGCACCGTATTGATGTGCTTTTCAAATGCCTGACCTTTAAGTGGCTGGTTCACCTGGATCCCATCAAGCCATACTTCGCCGCCATTGAGTGTCTCAAGGTGGTTGATCGACCTTAGCAAGGTGCTCTTTCCTGAACCGCTTGGCCCGATGATCGCGACGATCTGCCCTCGGGTTACGGAAAGGTCGATACCTTTGAGGACATCAAGTGCGCCATAGGCTTTGCGGGCACCCTTCACTTCGACCATTGGCGAGAGTGTGCTCATCGCGTTACCTCCACTTTTCTTTCGATACGGCGCAGACCCGCTTCCATTACCAGATTGGCCAAATAGTAGAGGGCGGCTGCTGTGAGATAGAATTCAAACGGACTGTAGGTCTCGCTGATTGCTATTTGAGCGCTGTGTACCAGTTCTGCAATTCCAATGATTGAAACAAGCGAGGTGTCTTTGAGCAAGACAATCATGTTGTTGCCAATTGGAGGGACCGTGTTGCGTATTGCTTGCGGAATAACAACATAGCGCAAGGTCTGGGTGCGGCTAAGACCGATGGACCTTGCCCCTTCGGTTTGTCCCGGATCAACTGAGACTATTCCCGCCCGGATGACGTCGGCGTTATAGACTGCAAAATGCAGACTGAGGCCAATGATCCCCGCAAACAGCGCTGGAATATCGATGCCCACCTGCACAAGACCGTAGTAAATCAGGTAAAGCTGCAGCAGCAAAGGCGTCCCCATAAAAAGCCACATGAAGAAGCGAACGGGGTAAGAAAGCAAAGAAGGCGCATAAAGGACTGTAAGGGCGAATAAAATACCAAATGCAAAACTGAGCACACTGGAGGCTACGGCGAGAACCAGTGTCCACCACAGACCTGTAATGAGAATGTCTGCATAAGGTAAAACAATGCTGAAATCGAGTGACGGCATCAAGGTCCTCCTTCAGCGCGCAGCAAAGCGTTTGTCAAGTTGATCGACAATCATGACGACAACATAGACGATGAGCATATAAAGAACGGCTGCTACGGCAAAAATCTCGAAGGGTTTATAGGTCGAGCTGATAAACCGCTGTGCGGTATATGTCAGTTCAACCACAGAGATGGTTGAAACCAAGGCTGAACCTTTGACGAGCGCGACAGCATTAACGCCGAGGGGTCGGATCATCAGCCGTGCAGCTTGTGGCAAGACGATCAGTCGCAACGTTCTTTCCCGATCAAAACCTATAGAACGAGCTGCTTCGGTCTGTCCTTTATCGACGCTTGCGATAGCGCCGCGGATGGATTCAGCCATATAGGCGCCGATGTTCAACCCCAGACCAATAACACCTGCAGCATAGGGTTCAAGTTCCAGGCCGATCTGTGGCCCGCCGAAATAAAGAACGAACAATTGAACGAGGCAAGGTGTACCGCGGAAGATGCTTACATAAGCCGAAGATAAAAACCGCAGAATGGCACTATTCGATAACCTGGCCATCACCAGAAATCCGGCGACGACGAATCCCAGAAGCAGCGAAAGTACGGAAATCTGCACTGTGACCCATGCTGCCTCCAGAAAAAAAGGCAGGACGCGTTGCATCAACGCAATATCCATGGAGATACTCCGAAAAATCATGGAAACCGGCCCGGACTACCGGGCCGGACTAAGATGCGATTAGCGGATGTCGCTGCCAATCCACTGCATCGAGATCTTTTCATAAGAACCATCAGCGAGCATGTCGTCGAGGGTCTTCTGCATTGCCGCTTTGAGTTCTGGATTATTTTTGCGGATCGCAATGCCAAGGGCTACACGTCCGCCTTCAATATCGGGTGTGTCCAGAATACGCACTTTCTGACCTGTTTCTTTAACTGCGATCATAACTGGGATGCTGTCCATGACCAAAGCGTCGAGGCGGCCGGCATCCAGATCAATCAGCATTTCCGGGAGGCCCTTATAGGTGCGCACTGTCAGATCACCCTGAGCCTTCGCCCACTTCTCATGGGCATCACCCATGGTCACCCCGACGGTTTTGCCGTTAAGGTCTTCGAGCTTCATAATTGCCGAACCGTCCTTTACGACGATGGTGCGGCCTGCATGATAATAAGGACCTACAAAATCTACTGCTTTTTCTCGTTCGGGTGTGATGGTCATTGACGCGACAACGGCATCATATTTTTTTGCCAGAAGACCAGCAATGATCCCATCAAAAGGTGTTGTGACAATCTTGGCTTTCAGACCCATCTTGTCCGCAATTGCAGTACCAATGGAAGCGTCGAAACCGACAACTTCGTTGTTCTCATTTGTAAAGCTGAACGGTGGATACTGGCCGCTCATAGCAATCCGCATTTCACCAGTTTCTTTGAGCTTTTCCAGCTCATCAGCTTGAGCAGGCATGTTTGAGAAGCTGGCGCCAATTGCAATGGTAGCAACTGCAAGGAGGCTCTTAATCATGGAACGCATCATGTTTGGTTTCCTCTGGATTTGTCTTTTTGTTTTAGGGTTATGGTTTGCCATGAACCTTCAACGTCGAGCTTGGCACAGCGTTGATTTGCAAGCATCCTGCAATATGTCTGCCGCCCCGCCACATTGCCGGAACTAACCGGCATATTGTCGGCACCTGGCCGCGGCTTTGGTCTGCCAAGTTCTTTCACTAAATTTTGAAGCTTTGGGCCTAGACGACGAAGCCTTCACTGACGAGGGGTCGTGTTCGCTTCAAGAAGCAAAGAGATACACGGCCCCCTCGTCATTCAATTTTCACTAAGAGTTATTTCAATGCGGCCTCAAAACTCTCCGCCAGAACACTGAGCAAGTGATCGGCATTCTCACGACTGAATACCATCGACGGTCGCATTTTCAGCACGTTGTCATATGGTCCTTCTGTGCCCATCAAGATACCACGCTCGCGCGCACCATCATTAATACGCCGGGCCAGATCGGTTGCGGGTGCTTTTGTTTTGCGATCAGTGACCAGTTCAATACCGAGGAAAAGACCTTGCCCGCGGACATCGCCGATAATGTCGAAACGCTTTTGCATCTCTTTAAAACCGTTGATGAGGTAGTTGCCGACTTCGAATGCATTTTCGCGCAGCCGGTCACGTTCGATAACGTTTAGTACCGCAAGGCCCGCGGCGCACGAGACAGGATTGCCACCAAAGGTGTTGAAGTACTCCATGCCATTGTTGAAACTGTCAGCGATCTCGCGGGTTGTTACAACAGCCGACATCGGGTGTCCGTTGCCGATTGGTTTTCCCATGGTGACGATGTCCGGTACAACATCCTGGAGTTCAAATGCCCACCAGTGACTCCCAACCCGGCCAAAACCAACTTGCACTTCATCGGCTATGCAAATCCCCCCGGCTGCACGTACCATGGCGTAGACTTCCTTCAAATAGCCCTGTGGCAGGAAGACCTGACCGGCGACGCTTGGAATGGACTCTGCCAAAAAGAAAGCGGGTGCGCGGCCTTCTTGGCGCATAGCATCGATCATCTCAGCAATATTGTGAGAAAATCTTTTTGCATGTTCTTCCAACGGCCAGTCTTCGGGCGCACGATAACTATCAGGGATCACCCCTTCATACACGTGTGCAGGCCGCCCTTTTCCGCCTTTGCGCTTGTATTTGTAAGGGCTTAGATCAATGAGTTCCTGCGTCGTACCGTGGTAAGCCCAATCAAGAACAATCGCTTCATTGCGTCCCGTGTGATTGCGCGCCATTCTCAATGCTAGGCTGTTGGCCTCACTGCCTGAACAGGCAAATGAAGCAACGGTTAGTCCCTCAGGAAGGGTAGCAGTCAGTCTTTGCGCATATTCAACAATGTTATCGTGCAGATAGCGAGTATTGGTGTTGAGCAATGCTGCCTGACGCGCAATGGCTTCGACCACTTCCGGGTGAGCATGGCCGATATGGCAGACATTGTTGAAGCAATCTAAATAGGATCTCCCGCGGTCATCAATAAGCCACGCGCCTTCACCCCTTACGAACTTTATCGGTTCGGAATAGGAGATTGAGAGGTTCGGGAGCAGGATTTCCCTGCGTTTCTCGATGATTTCGGAGCGGCTTCGCCCTTCTTGCGTAAATGTTTCCGGTGGGATGCCGGCCAGGTCTGCGACATCTGGAAAGAGATCGGCCCATACATCGAGATATTCAGCTTCGCCAACACCGAGAATGTCTGTCGCGCTCAGATTGACGTCGGTCGTCATTTCAAAATGAAGATGAGGGGTCCATCCACCGTTCTCGTGGATATCGCCCATATGACCCACAAGATCGCCTGCCTCAAGGCTCTGACCTGGTTGCAACCGACCGAGTGCTTCATGAGCCATGTGCCCCCAAAGTGTAACGAAGGGCGGGCAATCTTCTGGAGCATGCTTGAGTTTAACCAGACCACCATAGCCAAGCGGTTCATGTTCAATTTCAATACTTACAACGGTTGCTGCAAGGGGGGTGTATAAGGGTGTGCCGGCAGGCATGAACAAATCGACGCCAAGATGGTGAACGCGGCGCTTGCCTTCAATAAAGCGCGATTCAAAGGCTTTATCTGTGTAAACGGTTCGCTTTTCGCCCCAAGAGCCAATTCCGAGCTCGATATTGTTCTTTGAGCAGTAATCATCCCACCATTGTGTGGCTTCTGTCGCACGTTGTTCAGCTGACGCCACCGTCATGAAATGTGAAGCATCGCCGTAAGGAACGATCGCCTTGGTGAGTGTCGCTGCTGCAGGCCGGACAATCGGCGCAAATTTTTTGGCATTCGCTCGAACCCAGTTGCGAATAAGGCTTGCACCGTCAATCGCATCGAAACCGCAAGCCTTGCGCAGAATTGCTGTTGCAAAGCGTGGGTTCATCGCATCCATTTTTTCCAACAAACGCCATGCAGGTGCTTCACTTATTGCAAGATAAGGATTGTCATCGGTTTTCTCGCGGCGCGATGCAGAGAATGTCACGCTTGTAACCAAACGCATGGCAATCAGGTCAAAGAGCAGGTCAACTTCCTGCGGCTGTAACGGATAACGCTCGTGAAAACCCGCTGTAACAGCTGCTGCAGCGCCGATCGGATCTTGCGTATCGAGTGCAGCATAGGCACAAGCGATCGCCACTTCGGCGATCAGTATCGTGTGAACAGCATCACCAAAATCGATCAGGCCTGCTATTTCTTCATTATTATTATTGTCAACAAGGACGTTCCAGTCATTGGCATCGTTGTGAATGACTTGCGCACGCAACCCAGTTAGTTTTGGTTCGACGAGGTTTTCGAAGCGGGTAATGAAGCGTTCGAGCAACGCCTTCTTGTCGGCATCATCGATGAAATGCAGACGCTCACGCGCTCGTCCAGCGTGACGCAAATCCCAGTCGAGCGAGCGCAAAGCGCCAACATGGATAAAGCCTTGAAGGGCTTGGTCCAGTTCACCCAGCGCGCGTCCGAGATTGCGCATCAGTGCGAACGTTCTTTTCACTTCGGCAAGCGGCGTTCCTGGCAACCAGCCCACGAGACGCAATGCATGCTGTTCGCCACTATCCGATAGCGTCGATGCCAGCACCTCTCCGCTGAGGCTTGATTTCAGATAGGGAACGGCAAGACCGGAATTTGCAGCCGCCAGGTGATTGAGCAAGGCGGTTTGAAACTCGCTTTCAACTCTCGGTTCGCTTGCATTGACAATCTTCAATATCCAATCCGCATCCGTACCGGTTTTCAGACGAAAATTACAATCGCGCTCACTGTCGAGTTGAGAAGCAACTGCGTCCACGCCAAAAACTTCTTTTGCCAGGCGTTCGGCACCGGACGCCGAAAACTGAGGTGCAGGATGAGAAAGATCCGTCATAGCTAATATTTTCCAGGTTACATTTCTTGTCTCCAGCTTGGCATGCAAAGGATTTTCGGGCATCAAGTATCCTGTCGGCCAAACCGGCACATTGTCGGAATGAACCGGCATATGTCCGGTGAAGCGAATAGGGTTATGATGCGTGAACTTGATGCAAAAGATCGTGAGATACTGGCAATCCTGTCGAAAGAGGCGCGTATAGCGCTTAAAACGCTTGCAGGGCGTATAGGATTGTCGCGGAGTGCCACGAGCGAACGCGTTACTAATCTGGAACGAAGTGGTGTCATCAGAGGGTATCGCGCAGATATTGGCGAAATCGACGCCAATGTCATTCGGGCCGCACTGCTTATCAACCTCCGGCGGACGCCTGCTCATGAATTGCTCGATATTCTCGCCCGCCATCCGGAAGTCCGCAGAGTTTCGTCTGTGAGTGGACAGCTCGATCTTATTGTTGAGCTTGAAACGGGTTCAATCGATGGTCTCAACCGTGTGCGTGATCTGATTGCCGGTCATGACATCGTCGAAGATCTTACAACTGCCATCGTGCTTCGCCGCGATATCGATCGTGAACTCAGTTAGTCACAACCTCGCGCTCGGGCCGTCAAACAGCCATCATACTCTTGAACGCCGCATTTTTTGTCGCTATATTACGTCGAAATATGCGGCTATTATTAGGAGTCTATCATATGGGGCTCGCACAATATTCAGATAATGGCATATTCGCACCGCGAAAAATCGCCGATGCATTGCGAACGACGAGCGACGAGGTGGCACGCTCGGCCGGTTTGGGCCGCGATGCTGTGCAGCGCAAAGATCGTGTGCAATCGGACAAAACCCAAAGGCGGTTACGGGAGATGGTTGAAATTCTAAACAAAGTCGAACCGCGCTTTGGTTCCGCTTTGATGGCTTATGCATGGTACCGCTCAGAACCGCTCGCTGGTTTTTTTGGCCAGACAGCAATGCAGCTTGTCCTCAATGGGCGAGCAAATGAGGTCCTGGACTATATCGACGCCGTTGATGCTGGAGTTCATGCCTGAGGTGTCGATTTCCTATCGGGATAAGCTTTATCGCGCGCTTAACCCTGTTTATGCGCATGACCCGCTTTCTGGTCGCGGTGCAGCACTCTTCGGCGGTCGTTTTAATCCAAAGGGCGTGGAGGCGCTTTACTGCTCACTCAGCATCATGACGGCACTTCGCGAAGCAAATCAGGTTGGCAATCTGCAGCCCACAACTCTGGTTGCCTATCAAGCGAAAATCGACACATTATTCGACTGCCGCGACGACAGAGCGCTGAGAGAAATGGGCATGGATGCAGTGATGCTGGCAGATGATGGCTGGCGTGAACAAATGCGTCTTAAAGGCGAAGCCCCAACCCAAAGCTTCGCCCGCCGTCTTTTAACGGCTGGATATCACGGACTCCTTGTTCAAAGC
Source organism: Ochrobactrum sp. BTU1 (assembly GCA_018798825.1). Classification (NCBI taxonomy): domain Bacteria; kingdom Pseudomonadati; phylum Pseudomonadota; class Alphaproteobacteria; order Hyphomicrobiales; family Brucellaceae; genus Ochrobactrum; species Ochrobactrum sp. BTU1. Next base: position 610,908 of record CP076357.1, read on the forward strand.
TTCGCGAAAGGCGCAGGCATCGATGATCTCAATATCGTGTTGTGGCAATGGAGTTCATCGCCCCCTTCCCAACTCACCCTAATCGATGACGAGCACCGATTGTCTCGGTAAACTGCCTTGTTCATGCGAGGAGAGTTTTACGCGACATTCTCAATTGCAAGCACACTTCCCGGGTTCATTTTAAGATCAGGATCGACGAGATTGCGAAGCATCCGCATCATATCCATGCGAACATCGTCTGAGCGTTCTTCCAGTTCTTTCACCAGTTTCCGTCCAATCCCATGTTCGGCTGAGAAAGTGCCACCAAGCTCGTCCACGACATTGTGGACGCGTTTCATCACCTGTGCAGTGACACAGCTATCTTCCTCAAAACCTGCCCATTCATCATGCGTAAAATGCACGATGAAGTGGATGTTTCCATCGCCGATATGGGAAACAATGAGAATATTTGCTTCTGGATAAATCTCATGAACAGCCGCGCTGGCGCGGTGAATGAGTTGCGGAATATGTGTTGGTCGGACAGCAATATCATGAGAAAGACTATGCCCATGAACTTTGTTTGCTTCAGATACAGAATGTCTTAAGTGCCAAATATCCTCGGCTTGTGCTTGACTTTGCGCGATAAATGCATCGAGCACGAGACCAGCCTCAAACTGTTCCGACAACCATTCTTCGAGCGCTTGATGTAGTTGGGCTGTGGGATCAGTACTGCCAAGTTCAACGAGTAACGACCAGTCGTACCGGCTCTCCAATGGATGCCTTGATCGGGGAATATGTTCAAGAACCAGATCAATCTGATTACCAGATAGCAATTCTGCAGCCTGAATGGCTGTATCAAAACGATCCTGCAATCCGCTCAGAATTGACACGGCTGCATCCGGGTCTGGCAAAGCAATCCAGGCATGACCCGAAGAACGCAGCATAGGTTGCATACGCAATGCGATTGCTGTGATGATGCCCAATGTTCCTTCAGCGCCAATGAAGAGGTTTTTCAGATCATAACCGGTGTTGTTTTTTCGAAGGGCTTTCAAATCGCTAAGGACCCGGCCGTCTGGCAGCACCACCTCGATACCACAAATCAGATCACGAATTGGGCCGTACCGAAGCGCGCTTGTCCCACCTGCATTGGTTGAGGCAAGCCCGCCCAATTGGGCACTGCCTTCGCTCCCAAGATGCAGGGGTATACGACGATCGACAGCAGCGGTCGCGTCATGCGCTGCAGACAGGGTTAGCCCCGCGTCAGCGATGAAGATATTCGAGGCCTTGTCGACTTCTCTTACTCTATCGAGCCGACGCAGGCCTATGACGATGGTACGTTGCGCCGTTTTTGAAACGGCACCCTGACACAAGCCAGTGTTCCCGCCCTGCGGGACAATTTTACTTTTATGCAAGTCAGCCAAGCGCATGAGTTCGGAAACCTGCTGGGTATTAGCGGGCAAAACAACCGCCAGTGCGTCGCCTTTCTCGTATCCACGCCAGTCCGTTAAATACGGCTCTTTGTCGTGGTTCTCCGTCAAAACATACTGTTCACCGATTGCCTGGCGAAGGTCGTTTAAGAAAGCATGTTCGGAGCTCAGCTTTGACAGCATGTGTTTACCTGCGACTTATTCAAGAATGTATGGTGAAGTTTGGAGCTAACCGATCCACTCGGCGCTACGCAGCATTTTGATATTTTCCGCTCCCGTAAAAGCCAAAAACAATCGTAGCTCTTCTCTCAACTGCCCGATCATTTCTACCACACCGGTTAGGCCCTGTGCTGCAAGCCCATAAAGGGGAGCGCGCCCAAGGAAAACACCGTCAGCCCCCAAGGCGAGAAGCTTTGCGGCGTCTGAACCAGACCTTACGCCACTGTCAGCGAACAAGGTTTTTCTTTCGCCAACGGCTTCTCTAATTCTCGGCAAAACGTCCAGCGGCCGAACAGCACTATCGAGATTCCTTCCGCCATGGGCGGATACAATCACGCCATCGCAACCCAGCTTGAAGACCTCTACGGCATCTTCGGCATTGAGTATTCCTTTGACGAGAAGTTTATGCGGCCACCGCGTGCGAAGCTCTTTGAGAAATTCCTGATCAAGGATTGTATCGAGCGCAAATCGTGGGTCGCGAATGGAACTCGTTATCGCCTTGGCGACATCGCCCGGATAATGCGCATAGGATGGGAATCCATTTTGCATCAGATAGCGCCCCATCACACCCAACGTCCAGCGCGGATGAAGCATCAGGTCAACGGCAAGCGTTGCTGAGGGCTGTAATGGGACACCAAAGCCGTTGCGTCGGTTATGTACCTTTTTTGGCGAAGCAGGAGTATCGACCGTCAGGACCAATGTCTCAACACCGCACACACGCGCACGTTCCAAGAGCTTCCATGTTTCATTTCGGTCGTGCCAAACGTAGAGCTGAAACCACAAATCGCTTCCTGGGGCGCTTGCCGAAATCTGTTCTATACTTGTCGATGACTGCGTAGCAACGACAAAAGGCAGTCCGGATTGAGCAGCCGCCCGCGCCATGAGAACTTCTCCGTCGTGGCGGACCATGCCCGCTAGCGCCGTGGGTGCTATCACAAAAGGACAATTGCGAATGCCGCTTAAATATTCAGCCGACAGATCAGGAGATGAGACGGGACGCAAAACCCGAGGAATGACCCGACGCTCAGCGAACCCGCTATGGAGAGCAGTGATCGCTGTTTCTGCTTCAGTTCCTCGATCAATATAATCGAACAGTGCCCGAGGAAGAAAACTTTTTGCTTTCATTCGAGCTTCTGCAAAATCAAGAAATTGCGCCCCGCCAGCCATGATCTATGCGATCCCTTCGGCGCGCAGGCCCTCGATGGCAGCAACAATGAGCTGCTCAGTTTCCTGGCTCGGCCCTTTCAACGGCAAGGACACAGGCCCCACCGGTTGCCCCAGACGCGCCATCATCGATTTCAAAGGCCCTGGATTGACCTCGTTGAAAAGCGCTTCGAATGTTGGAAGGAGCTTTCGATGAAGGGCTATGCCTTCAGCGATATTTCCGGCAGACAATGTATCGTGAATGCGTGTCCAGTATTCGGGCAACATCGGCGCGCTGGCGAGGATACCGCCAGTTCCGCCATACATGATGTGTGTGACGTACATCATGTCGTCTCCCGACAACAGTGCGATCTTATCGCCGATCGCCGCGGAAAGCCGCTGGAAATAATATGCATCAGTGTTGCAAATTTTTGCGCCTATGATGGTTCCGTCTTCACCCAGTGTCTTCAATGTATCAACTTTTGAAACAAAGCCTGTTCGAGCCGGGACGTCATAGTAGACAAGTGGCAAATCGACGGTTTTACGGTAAGCGCGAAAATAGTCGATGACACCGTCTTGGCTTGGAATAACGTAAAATGGCGTGACGAGGAGCAATGCGTCTGCTCCCGCCTCTTTAAATGCCAGTCCATGTTCGAGCGCCTCAGCCCAACCTGGAGAGACGACACCGGCGACCACGCCAACACGTCCGTTAACCAGGCGCACCGTTTCACGAACGACCTCAAGTCTTGTTTTCGATGAAAGTGCTGTAAACTCACCTGTTCCGCCCACGGGAGCAATTCCTTTGGCACCTCCGGCTAGATTGGCCTCAATCAACGCCTCAAGTTTTGCCACATCTAGCTCGCCCTTTTCGGTCAAAGGCGTTGGTATTGCGGGAAACATTCCCCGCAAATCAGAATGGTTCATCATTGATTATCCGCTTTTTGTCTTGAGGGGTTAATGCTCAACTTTAGAAAGAAAGCTTTTGAGCCTGTCGGTCTTTGGTTGATGCAGGACTTCGTCAGGCGCGCCAGTTTCCACGACGTGTCCGGCTTCCATGAAAATGACTTTTGACGCCACGTTGCGGGCGAAGCTCATTTCATGGGTCACCACAATCATTGTTGTGCCATCTGCTGCGAGCCCCTGCATTACATCAAGAACCTCGCCGACCAGTTCGGGATCAAGAGCTGAAGTTGGCTCATCGAAAAGCATGACTTCTGGCTCAAGCGCCAATGCACGGGCTATCGCCACACGCTGTGCTTGGCCTCCAGAAATCTGTTGCGGCAGGAGATCAACCTTGTCCGCTAATCCGACGCGATGCAGTAGCCTCATCGCCAGATCGCGAGACTGCTCTTTGGTCTTCAACTTGTTAAGCAAAGGACCCGACATAACGTTTTGTAGAACCGTCATGTGGGGGAAAAGATGAAAGCCTTGAAAGACCATTCCGGTCTTCCGGCGAAAGTCGGCTTTAACGCGCTCGGGAAATTTGCTTTTCGGGTGGAAGTCAAGACGATTACCTGCAACTTCGATCTCGCCTTGCGTGGGTTGTTCAAGCAAGTCGAGACAACGCAGCAAGGTTGACTTTCCGCAGCCCGAGGGGCCAATGAGAACAGCCACATCCCCACGGTCGACCGAAAGGTCGATGCCTTTCAAAACTTCGTGGGTGCCAAATGTCTTTCGCAAGTTCTTAACACTGATCATCTCAACCACCTTCAATGTTTGATTTCAAAGCGGTTCGCAATCAGCGTCACCGGCGTAAGGATTGCGAGATATAGCAGTGCAGCGAAGGTGTAGACTTCAAGGGGGCGATAGGTTTCCATCGTCAGACTTCCTGCGGCGTACATCAGATCTGGAACAGCAACCACCGAGAGAAGGGATGTGTTCTTGAGCTGCAATATCGTCTGACTTACAATCGGCGGGATCATCCGGCGCGTTGCCTGAGGCAAGATGATATGGCGCATTTTCGTGGCGTATGAAAAACCCAGAACCGTTGACGCTTCCCATTGTCCACGATCAATGGAGATGACGCCTGCCCTGAAAATTTCTGCAGAAAATGCGCCCATGTAAAGGGTGAGCCCTAAACCCGCTGCAAACCAGTCAGGCAGCGTGTAGCCAGTGAGCATCGGCAGCGCGTAGAAAAACCATACGATCTGCACAAGCAGCGGAGTGCACCGAAACAGATGGATGTAGGCATTGATGATCCAGGTCAAAACGGGAATACGGGATACCAGAGCGAGCCCCAGGACTACACCAATCATAAGGCCGGCCAGCGATGTAACAAATGCATAAGCGACAGTTACGCCGATTGCATTAAGCCATAATTGTCCATCCGAAATGGCGGACCAGTCAAATTGATACATCCGAATGCACTCCCTTTTTTGCAGCAACCGTGAATTCGGAATACGGCGCTTTTTTTCGCAGCTAGCTCGATTCGCTGATGGTGCAAAGTAAATTTGCACACAAAGTATCATTATGCGCGAATATCAATTATATTTAATCGCATTGTGATCGTTCGGATATCTATTATACTATTTTCAGATGTTTTTTAATGAGATCGGTCTCAAAAATGATTTTTCGCTTGTTGTTGGATATCGGTTCGAGACAATGTCGCCACGGTGAAATTAAAGCCCTCCAAAGAAGGGTCCTTCAAAGGGAATAAATGAGATGATTAAAGCGATGACAGCCGCGCTCATGGTCTGCGCAGGTATCACAGTTTCAGCGCCGGCAATGGCTGAATCGGTATGGGACAAGATCGAGCGGACCGGAGAGGTAGTATGCGGCGGGGTGCGCAATTATCCTCCGACTTCGTTCCACGTTGGCGGAGAATTGGAGTATGCAGGCTACGGCCCGCGAGTATGCCGGCAGATGGCTGCGGATCTCGGTAAGGCGATGGGCAAGGAGCTCAAGCTGAAGTGGCGTGAAGTAACCTGGCAGAGCATTGTGCTCGATCTGCAGTCAGGACGCCTTGATATCTTCCCTGGAATGACTGCAACCGAGGAACGCAAAAAGGCTTTGGCTATGGCTGGGCCTGTTTGGCAAATGTCGGATTGCGTCATCGGAGCAAAAGGCAAAGAACCACTCAAAACATGGTCCGAGTATGATTCACCAAACGTGACATTTGCAATGGTCACGGGTGCCGCCCAGACGAACTTCATCAAGCAGGACATGCCCAAAGCGAAGATCATGAGCCTGAAAGAAATGAGCGAAGCCATCATGGCGGTTCAATCTGGGCGCGCTGATTACATGTTGCAGGAACTGCCTATCTGCATCAAGACCTTCGAGAGTGCGAAGGCTGTTTTCTCGAGCTACACTGTTCCAGAACCCGTACACGGCATTCCGGTTTCTGCAGCTACTCGTAAAGACGAGGATGGTCGGGTACAAGCCTTCCTTCAGAAGTGGGCTGACGAAAACCGTACAAAGCAAACCATTGTCCCCCTCCTTCTTGAAGGCTTCAAGGATGCGGGCATGGACACGACTGCACTGCCTGAAGGTATTCGCTTCTAGAAGAGCCGCATAGGTGCCGCAATATGGCACCTATGCTTTTTTGCGAAGCTGTCTTGGGCAAAACCGCATAGATTTCTTTTATCTATATGCGAACAAATTATTATTGACTACGCGAGTGGTATTGATAGTGCGATATCAAAGGCGGAGGGTAGGTTTATAATGACACTGAACGCAGATGAACAAGATGATCCAATGTTGGTCCGCTCTGTTGAAAAAGCTTTCCGCGTTCTTGAGACCTTCGATCCTTCGCATTCGCGCCAGACGCTGACCCAGCTCGCCCAAAGAGCCGGAATTGATCGTTCGGCTGCGCAACGCTTTGCGCACACGCTGCTCCATCTTGGATATCTTCAGAAAGTGCCCGGCAGCAAGACTTACGAATTGGCTGCCAAGTCATTGAATATGGGCTATCGTTACACGCGATCGAGCCTGCTGGTGCAAAGGGCTCATCCATATCTGCTGCATCTTAATCGGAGCACGGGGGAAACGATCTCTCTTACCTTGCTTGACGACACCGACATTATTTATCTCGCCCGTTATCTTTCTTCTAATACACTTGATAACGACGTCATTGTGGGCAGTCGGCTTCCTGCATATTGTTCTGCCGCAGGGCTCGTGTTTCTGGCGGGATTAGATGATATAAGGATTAATGACATCCTTGAGCGAAGTGACCTCCGCGCCTTCACTCCTAAAACGGTCTTTGATCCAGAACAGATTTGGCGGCGGATCTACGAGACACGGCAGCGCGGCTTTGCCATTGCTGAAGAGCAGGTCTACGCCAATGATATCGCATTGGCTGCACCCATTTATCTTCCTGATGGTCATACAACCGCTGCGGCGGTCCTTGCAGCTTCGAACTTGCGCTACAATGAAGATACACTGCTGAGGCAATTTGTTCCGATGATGATTTCTGCAACACGCTCTGTCACGCAAAATCTCACATAGGTTCATCGCGCCACTTTACGTCGGGGCAATTTCAACCCGATTTTTGCCATTCGACTTGGCTTTGTAAAGTGCCATGTCAGCCCTACGAAGAATACTTTCGAACGTCTGCGTCGTTGTTTTTGCTGTTGCAACGCCGATTGAAACGGTGACGTTCACAGCACCGCCATCAAGATAAAAGACATCTGTTTCAATATTCCTTCTTATCGTTTCGCTCGCTGTGATGGCGATTTGGCTGTTGGCATGGCCAAAAATGATAACAAATTCCTCGCCTCCCGAGCGCGCGACAAAATCTCCTTTTTCCATGGAGGCTTGCAATCTAGTCGCGACGTGTCTGAGAACGAGATCCCCTGTTTGATGGCCATGATTGTCATTAATCAGCTTGAAGTCATCTATATCTAGAACAGCGACGGCGTGCTCAACGTCTCCCCCTCTCGAGGCCTGAAATCTCTCCAAGCCGACCTCATTCAAAGTTCGGCGATTGGGAAGGCCAGTCAGATAGTCTTTCGAAGCAGCGCGTTCCCAGCGTCTGCGGATCTGGTCTGTACACATCAGGATAAAAGCAGTCGTCCCGATAATAGGGAGAACTGCAAGAAATACGGGTGTGATGGTGTTCATCCAATTGGTATTATCGGCAATATTCAGTCCCGCGTCCGGGGTCATACCCACATAAAACAGGGCTCGTGCTGCTGTGCAAAGCAAAGCTGCTACATAGAGCCAAAGAAGCATCAGCCGGCTGCGAGCACCATCACGATAGCTCCGATTAGAAAGTATTCTTATGCTTGCCACCATGAGGAAAATCCAAACAATGGAAACGACGATAATGCGTGCCAGCGTGTTGGGGACAACAAAAATGAAATAACTAAAGAAGGCCATTCCCAACAATGTCACGATCCATGAGAACGGATCTGGTCTGAGATTATGAAACTGCCTGACAGCTTTGTAATACAGACACAGCCCGCCAAAAAGACATGCATTTGCAAGGGTCACGGAGATGCTACGCGGCATCCATTTTTCGGCTGCAAAGGTGGCGCAACCCAGTGCAACAAGAAGTGTAGCCCACATCCAACTGGTAGCAGCCGGCCGAAGTGATATTGGAAAATCGCGGTTGATCGCACTCAGCATTCCGCCATTAGCCAGAATTATCAGTGTGACGGTTAAGAAAACCGATTTGGCGTCCACTAAGCTGCATCCCCCATGCATTCGCCCTCGGTTAAGCCCGAAATTTTCCAGCTTGCTTCGATCGAGCTGCGAAGGCCGTCCGTGGCACCTGGCAAAACTTTTGCGTGCCCCCTAACTCAATAATCGAATGGAACTTATCCTATTCCTCGACATTTCAAACCGGAATGTTCAATCTAATTCAAAATATGTGAGCGCTGATATTCAGGGCTTGTTCATAAAATTTTTGCTAACGTTTTTGTGATGTCGCCGAATTTTGCTCAAATTCAACAAATAATCATGACGTCAAGACACGCCCGATCGGTCAAATATGGATGGATTTGAGGCTTGTGAAACTGCTGCCTTCGTAAGGAGAGGGATATGACTATTCGCTCGCGACTTCTCGCAACTGTAGTTTTGCCGGCGTTCTCGGCCTCAATGATGATGCAACCCGTTCATGCTGAAACACGGGACGCACCATTCGTCGTTGCTCAGGATAGTGGCGAGCAACCGTCTGATGACGAGGCGTTGCGTCAGCGACAGGCTGAAGAAATGCAACAAGCAGCCGAAGAAGCCCGTAAACAGGCAGAAGAGCAGCAACGCGCTGCAGAGGAAGAAAATCGTCGCAACGCTGAAGAGCAGCAGCGAGCAGCGCAGGAAGAAGCAGACCGACAGGCTGCAGAGCAACAAAGGGCTGCGGAACAGGCGCAACGTGACGCCGCAGAGGCACAGCGCGCAGTGGATGAGCAAAACGCGCTCGAAGAAGAAGCCCGTCGCAAACAGGCTGAAGATGCTGCGCGTCAGGCTGAGGAAGATCAAAAGGCAGCTGAGGAGCAAGCCAAACGCGAAGCTGAGCAGCAACAAAAGGCAGCCGATGAGCAAGAACAGCGTCAGGCTGATGAGCTCAAGCAGGCAGAGGACAAAGCCCGTCGCGAAGCGGCTGAACAACAGACAACGACGGAGCAGCAGCAGACGATTGAAAATGAAGCCAAGCGGCAGGCAGGGGAAGAAGCAGACAAGGTGCCGCTGCAAAAGCAGCCTGAGCAGCCTGAGCAGCCTGAGCAACCGCTTGAGCAATCCTCACCTGAAGAAAAGCCGGATCTTAATCCTCAGCCGACGGAACCCGCCGACGCACAGCCGGTAGTGGAGCCTGCTGCGCCCGTGGATGCCGAGCCTAAGGCCAATCCTGAGACGAATTCTGATCAGCGGCCCGCGTCGAGTGAGCAACCGTCCTTGCAACCACAGCAGCCTAATGCTGAACAAGAAGCCGAGCAGCCTGTCACTGATCCGTTAACAGAACCCAAAGCAGAAATCGTGGATAAGCGGACCAAGGAACAACAGCAGGAAATTGCCAAGGATCCTTCGAGCACCGATGACACGGTCGTACTTCCAGTTGAAAATGGTGCCGCTGTTCTCGATAGTGACAAGGACGCGGATAATTTTGGAGGCAATCAGTCTCGCGAGGAGCGCCGCAAGTCCCGTGAACAGCAGCGTGCCACGGAGGAGAAAATTTTACCTCCACCGGTCGACGACGCATCGGCGCAGGTTGAGTTTTCGGATGAGTTGAAGAAGGCGCTACCGCAAAAAATTGAAGCGAACCTTAAAGAGGATGGCACGCGCATAAAAGAAGCACCGGCATTCGCTGTTCCCGAGACGACAAACATTATCAACAATACCATCATCAACAACACGACTGTCAATAACACTACCGTCAACAACAACGTCACGAATGTCAAAGTGGTTGAACAAATTGACAATCGTGTCATTCTTGATGCAGGTGATCGTATCTTTGTTCGCGGGGATGATCGTCCTCGTCTCCGCCGCGATGCGCAAGAAACCTATTATGACGAGCTTCCTCGCGGTCGCTTGCGCGAAACGATCGTTCGACCAGGTGGTTATGAAATCGTCACCGTCTACGACCGCTACGGGGATATCGTGCAGCGTTCGCGTATCGATCGCGATGGTAATGAGTATCTGATGATCTATGCGCCGGAGTACGATGAAACCCCACGGGCCGCGATTTTCGACGTCGGATATGATTTGCCGCCGATGCGACTGACCATTCCCGTACAAGATTACATCATCGATGTGGCCGATGATCCGGAACGTGATTTCTACGACTTTTTGGCCTTGCCGCCGGTAGAGCGCGTGGAGCGTGTTTATACAATCGATGAAGTTCGCCATTCCGCGCGTCTCCGTGACAAGGTCCGTCGCATCGACCTGGATACCATCCATTTTGCAACTGGCAGCGCCGAGGTTTCATTGTCTCAGGCCAAGACCTTGCGAAAGGTTGCGACGGCTATGCAGAAGGTTCTGGCAAAGGACCCAGGCGAAACCTTTTTCATTGAAGGACACACCGACGCTGTCGGTTCCGACCGGTCAAATTTGGTGTTGTCGGATCGCCGGGCAGAGTCAGTGGCAAGTCTTCTCACGGAGGTTTACGATATTCCTGCAGAGAATCTAGTGACGCAGGGGTACGGAGAGCGTTTCTTGAAAATTCGAACTCAAGCCGCCGAACAAGAAAACAGGCGGGTGACAATACGACGTGTAACGCCACTGGTACGCCCAGTCTCACAGCGTTAATGCTCGTGTAAAGGGCCAGGCCTCAGGTCTGGTCCTTACAACGCCCACCAGGACAGAAATAATATATACCTTGGAACGCATTTCATACAGGCTTTAATTATGACCTGTAATGCTCGCACGAGATTTTTTTGGTCAGTTAAACAAGTGCGGCGCCACTCGGCGGGTAACAGTAAGAAATCTTGACAAGTCCAATTGATCAACAAGACATCTCGCTTTATTCGAGACTACCTGGCTGAATATTGAAAGGCGCTATCGAAGAACGCGCGAAAAATTTGTGAGAAAGATGGGAACGGCAACTTCTATTACTCATCCAACCGCAGCGGTCGATCAGGATAAATATCGCCTCGAATGCGACCTAGCGCTTGAACCTGCGTTTCGAAACCTCGTGAATGAGGCTGAAAAGGCCGGATGGGACCGGCTGCAAATCGCGATTTCTATCATCAATCTCTGCGAAGACATCATCTATGGTCCTGAGGCCACAGAATGAGATCGTTTTGATCACCAGTCAATTTGCCTAATAAGAGACGAGCATTCGCGGCTTAAAATGCCTGTGCGGCACTTCAAATGACAAAAGCGGATTAGGAGACCGAGTTTTTTACACTTTGGTCAAGCAGATGGTTAACTCTATGCGGAGCCCCGCATAATAAGGTGACTGCCAAGGCGACGAACCTCGGCTTCAACTGCAGCACCGCTCTCTTGGGCGTTGATCCGCGAAAACAGCATATCAAGACCAAGCTGAGCAATTGTTCGATAATCTTGGGCAACAGTGGTTAGCGGTGGACACGTGAAACGGCTCAACGGGTGATCGTCGTGGCCAGCAACGCGCAAATCACATCCTTCTTCGCGCCCGACATGGCGTCTGCGTTCGAATGCTGCAGAAATGACCCCGAAAGCCAATCGATCATTTGCGCAGAGCACTGCACGGCTCGGAAAACCGCCGCGATCAAGAATTTTCCCTGCCTCCTGATATCCAAGCTCTTCGAAGTTCCAGCTTTTGGCAACCATTGGCAGCACGATCGGATCAGCTCCAAGGCGCTCCATTGTTGCAACATAGGCGGCGCGTCGGTCGAGCGCATTTTGGTTGACCGCCGGCATCTCCAAGAAACATGGATTTTCCCCGGTACGAAGCAGATATTCGGTGATATTTCCGATACTTTGGAGGTTGTCGGTCCCGACGAACGGTTGATCCTCTCCAATACGATTGTCCAGAAAGACGACCGGCATCGCACTGGATAGGCTAGCCAAAAGCTTTGCGTCTGTCTCAAATCCAAGCGGAGCCATCATAACGCCAGCAATCTTTAAAGACATCAAGCTACGCATTGCACGTGCTTCAAGCTTCCGATCGCCATGCGATGAGAGCACAATTGTCCAATAACCTTCCGCAAGACAGCGCGTTTCAATCTGCCGGATGATCTCAGCATAAAATGGATCTGAAATGTGCGGGACAATTACGCCGATATTTTTTGGCCTTTTCCGGTTAAGGCTCACAGCAAAAATGTTTGGCTGATAATTATAATCTTTGAGAGCCTTCTCAATTCGCGCCCGCGTGGAAGGTTTTACACTTTGTGGATTATCAAAGAATTTTGATACAGTCGGCCGCGACAGTCCACTCGCCGCCGCAAACTCCTCCATAGTCCTGATCTTGTGATCGCCCATTTTCAGTCTTCCAGATTCAGTCAGCACTATACACTGTGGGTTCACGTTTCTTTCTATGCGTAAATTTTTTTTAGTATCCATGCAACCGATATATGGGTGTTGCATGATTGCACGTTGTTTTTCCCAGTTATTTCCGCATGATTCACACATTCTTTTGGCATTTGTAGCGATATATTTTTTACACGTGATAATTTTTAATATTGACTCGTTGAATAAGCTCTAGCATGTCTAGAGGCGGCGCCGTTCCGCGCCAAGAAGGAGCCTGCCCTTCAGGGAGGTTAAAGACGTCGCTGTTCAGTCTTGAGCCAGCAGGAGTGTTTGTGTCCCAGATCAGAAGGACGGTCCGGTGAATGCCGGTTCTACTCGGAGGAAATCATGTTTCGTAAGTCACTTGGACGTATGCTTTTTTCTGGCGTAGCTCTCGCTATGCTGACAAATTTTGCCGCAGCCGAAGGCATTGGTGCATCGCTACTCACTCAGCAGCATCCTTTCTACATTTCGCTGGCAGATGCGATGAAGAAAGAAGCTGAGACTCAGAATGTGCCCTTGGAAGTGTCGATCGCCAATCAGGACCTCAGTAAACAGCTCGCGGATGTTGAAGATTTCATCACCAAAGACGTGGACGTGATTATCATCTCGCCCGTAGATAGCAAGGGTGTCCGCTCTGCCATCAACAAAGCTGAAAAAGCCGGCATTAAGGTAATTACAGTCGACGTACCTGCGAATAATGTCGATGTCACATCATTTGTTGGTACAGATAATTTTGCTGGCGGTGAGAAGGCTGGCGAACTTATGGCTAAGTCAATTGGTGAAAAAGGAAATGTGGCTGTGATCGAGTATCCAACCGTTCAATCGGTTGTGGATCGAGTTGAAGGCTTCAAAAAGACAATCGCCAAATACCCCGATATCAAGATTGTGTCGGTTCAGCCGGGCATCACACGCTCTGAAGCGTTATCAGCGGCTCAGAACATTATCCAAGCTAACCCAGATATCGTAGGAATTTTTGGGTTCGGCGACGATGCAGCCCTTGCTGCAGCCTCCGCTGTTAAAGCTGCCAAGCTCGAAAGCCAAGTTAAGGTGATTGGCTTTGATGGCATGGAAGAAGCGCGCAATGCGGTGAAAAGCGATCCTGTGATGGTCGGTGTGATAGCCCAGTACCCGGATGAAATGGGCAAAGTTGCAGTCCAGACCGCGGTTAAAGTCATCAAGGGCGAAACGGTACCTGCGCAACAACCAATCGTTCCAGGCGTCGTCACAAAAGATGGTGAATCCAAGTAATACCGCGTGAAATGACGATACGCCTCCCAGTCGTCATTTCTTCTTAGCGCGGCGACGCGATCTTCACCACGGGTCCGCGTCGCCGCGGCTATGGCATTGCCAGCGGCCGATGCATGACAATTTCTGAAGTCATGCTGCGTGCTTATTTAATAGGAAAGTCGAGGTAGATCGTGCCGGCGACCAAATCCGCAAAAGCCAGCGATACAGATATCGTCCTTGAAATTGCCGATGTGGCTAAATCCTTTGGCTCCGTCATTGCGCTTAAGCGGATGAACCTAGTCGTTCGTCGTGGCCGCGTACACACGTTGCTCGGTGAAAATGGCGCGGGCAAATCGACGCTGATGAAAATCCTTGCTGGCGTGTTCCAGCCGACATCAGGGTCAATTAAATTGCGGGGTACAAACTACGCTCCAAAAAACCCGCGTGACGCACGAGCCTCCGGTATTTCAATTGTTTTTCAAGAGCTAAGCCTTTCTCGCAATCTCACAGTTGCAGAGAATATCTTTGCCAATAATGAACCAAGCCGGTTCGGGTTTATCCGTGAAAACGCACTGAACAACGATGCGAGCAAACTCATAACAGAGTTGGGCCTTCCCGTTGATCCACGCAGTAAAGTCGGCGATCTTTCGATTGCTCAACGTCAGCTCGTCGAGATCGCTAAAGGTCTAAGCCAGCCGGCTGACGTTGTCATTCTGGATGAACCAACCTCGTCATTATCTGATAGCGAGGCGGAGATCCTGTTTTCGATTATTGAGCGCCTAAAGGCGCGTGGCACAGCGGTTATTTACATCTCCCACCGCATGGAAGAAATCATGCGGCTTTCTGACGACATTACGGTTGTTCGAGACGGAGAATTTGTGACCACGATAGAAAAGCAGCAGACATCGATTGACAAGCTGATCGCTCTGATGGTTGGGCGCGCGATGAACGACATCTATCCGCCACGCGTGGCGTTGCGCCCGCCAATCGATGTTCCGGCTATTCTCGCGACCAAAAATCTGACTGTTGCTAGAAAATTCCACGACGTCAACATCGACGTAAAGCCGGGTGAAGTTCTTGGACTGTTCGGTCTCGTTGGTTCGGGCCGATCCGATGTTATGAAAGCTTTGTTTGGTATGTATCAGCCGACGGGAGAAATCGCTCTTGACGGAAAGACGATCACCTTGACTTCGCCCACTCAGGCCATCCGAAGTGGAATTGCTTTTGTTACCGAGAACCGCAAGGAAGAAGGCCTCGTCCTGCCTCACACTGTAGAGCGAAACATCAACATGGTGGCACTCGGCCAGCTTGCGGGACCATTTGGGCTAATGCGCTCATCGGCCGAGCGAGCAAGCGCAAAAGCCGAAGTTTTAAGGCTTGCCATCAAAACGGCCTCAATTGATACAATCGCTGGATCTCTCAGCGGCGGAAACCAGCAAAAAATTGTCTTAGCAAAATGGCTTCAGATGCAACCGCGCGTATTGATCCTTGATGAGCCTACCCGCGGCGTTGATGTCGGCGCTAAATATGAAATTTACAGAATTATTCGTGAACTCGCCGCGAAAGGTGCGGCTATTCTTATGGTTTCATCGGAATTGCCCGAAGTGTTGGGATTGAGCGATCGGGTTGTCGTGATGCACAACAAGAGTGTCGCCGCTGTATTGGACGCCGAAAACCTAGCTCCGGAAACTGTCATGAGCTACGCAGCAGGAATGCATAAATGAACAAGACAAACAACATTCAGACAAAAGCTGCAGACGCCGAAATCCGTCGTTCGCTCTTTGCCTCCCCACTCATCCGCCAATACGGCGGCATCGTGATATCGCTCGTCGTTCTGTGCATTGTTTTCGCAGTTCTCAACCCGCGGTTTCTCGCTTTCAACAATTTCATGAACATCATGCAGCAGGTTGCGGTCATTGCAGTTGCTGCATATGGGATGACTTATGTCATTTTGCTCGGTGAAATCGATCTATCGATCGGCTCCATTATCGCTGTTTCAGGAATGGTTGCCGCTCAGGCATTCGCTATGGGTTTTGGTTTTGCCCCAACAGTAATTTTTACATTGGCAGCCGGCGCAATTATGGGCGGGCTAAACGGCTTGCTCTCTGCAAAATTAATGCTTCCCTCTTTCATCGTCACCGTAGCGACCATGGGAATTTATCGAGGTACCGTCAGTCTACCCACGAATGGCGCCCCTGAAATCATTGACAATGATGCGTGGCTCGCCATCGGATCTGAGAGCTGGCTTGGCCTTCCTATCATCATCTGGATCGTCGCTGTCCTTTTTCTCATTAACTACATAGTTTTGTCCAAAACTGTCTTTGGAAGGCGCATCTATCTAGCAGGTGGCAACAAAGAAGCAGCAATTTATTCAGGAATCCGGGTCGATCGTATCAAGATCATCGTCTTCATGCTCTCCGGCGTTATGGCAGCAATCAGCGGGATATTGCTGTCCTCACGGCTTTCTTCAGCACAGACCAATGCTGGCATGGGCTACGAACTTGATGCAATTGCCGCAGTTGTTTTAGGCGGCACCTCGCTTGCAGGCGGCGTTGGAACTATGGTTGGCACTATACTGGGAGCACTGATCATCGGTGTGATCAACAACGGAATGAATATGCTCTCCGTGCCATACTTCTACCAGCTCATCGTCAAAGGCGTCGTTATTCTCGTAGCCGTCTGGCTTGATGTTCGCTCGAAATCCGTCAGAACCTAAACAACAGTAGACAGAATGAAAAAGATCATCACAATTGGCGAAATCGTCGTCGAGATCATGGCGGTTGAAATCGGGAATGGTTTCAAATCTGCAATTCCCCTCATTGGTCCTTTTGCATCGGGCGCCCCGGCTATTTTCATTGATCAAGTGGCGAAGATGGGACAGCCCTGTGGCATTGTTAGCGCTGTGGGCAATGACGATTTCGGCGCGCTGAACATTGAGCGACTGAAGTCCGACGGGGTCGACGTGTCTGCAATCAGCATACATCCAACGGCTGCAACGGGCAGTGCATTCGTGCGCTATCGGCAGGACGGAAATCGCGACTTCATCTTCAATATCAAACACAGTGCTTGCGGGACGATCACCTTGACACAGGAGGCGAACACCCTCCTCAACAATGCCGATCATCTGCATATCATGGGGTCAGCACTATTCTCCCAAGGAATTGTTTCAGCCATCCATGAGGCGACAATACGCATCAAGGCTAAGGGCGGTACAGTTTCCTTCGATCCCAATATCCGCAAGGAAATGCTTGAACTGCCAGGAATGCGAGAAGCGCTCTTTCACGCACTCGAAAATACCGATCTTTTCATGCCAAGTGGACCAGAGATATTTCTCTTCACCGAGGCAGTAGATGAAAAAGCTGCGGTCGCAGAGCTGTTGGGTCGTGGTATCGGTTCAATTGTAATCAAACGTGGCGCAGAGGGCGCAAGTTTCTTTGATTGCTCAGGTGAAGTCTTCGTTCCCGCTTTTAACGTCGAAGAAGTCGATCCAACCGGTGCAGGAGACAGTTTTGGTGCAGCATTTGTGACGTGTTGGCTTCGCGGCATGCCGCCTAAAGAGGCTCTGGAGATTGCCAATGCAACGGGTGCATGTGCCGTTCAGGTAAAAGGCCCAATGGAAGGCACAACGTCGATGATCGAAATTGCTGCTTTCTTGGACAAAAATGGAGTCTCGTTATGAGCAGCACTCAGACCTTGAGCAAACTTCCAGCGCGCTATGCGAGCGGTGCGCGGGGCGGCATCACCTCGATCTGCTCGGCACATCCTCTGGTTATCGAAGCAGCCCTTCTTGAAGGCATTGCAACCAACACCGACGTTCTGATCGAAGCCACCTGCAATCAGGTCAATCAGGATGGCGGCTATACCGGCATGACAGCTGCAGATTTCCGCCATTTTGTCGAAGACATTGCTGCACGTCTCGGTTTTGATACAAGCCGCCTTATTCTGGGTGGTGACCACCTCGGCCCCAATCCGTGGAAGTACCTTAGCGCTGAAGAAGCCATGGCCAAGTCCGAAGTGATGATGGACAGCTTTGTGCGTGCAGGCTTTACCAAAATTCACCTCGATACGTCCATGGGCTGCAAAGGGGAACCGGTTGCACTGCCTGATGCGGTAACCGCTGAACGTGCGGCCCGTCTTGCCAAGGTTGCAGAAAAGGCGGCCGCTGAATCCGGCTTTGATCTGCCGGTCTATATTGTCGGCACGGAAGTCCCGATCCCGGGCGGCGCGATGGAGGAAATAGAAGATCTGGAACTAACCAATCCAGATGCAGCGCTTGAAACCATCGCCATTCATCGCAAGGCTTTTGCAGCCCTTGGTTTAGAGGATGCATTTTCTCGCGCCATCGGCGTTGTTGTGCAGCCGGGTGTGGAGTTCGGCAATGAAAACGTTGTCTATTACGACAGCGACAAAGCGACCGCTTTAAGCGGCGTTCTCAACGAAACTCCGCAATTCGTCTTTGAAGCACATTCGACCGACTACCAGCCGGTTGAGGCGCTGTCGGCTCTGGTTCATGATGGCTTTGCCATTCTGAAAGTCGGACCGGGCCTGACGTTTGCGCTGCGTGAAGCACTCTATGGCCTTGATCAGATAGCGGCATTCTTAGACAAACTGCCCGAAGAAGAGACCGTTCGTGGCAAGCTTGAGAAGTTGCTTCTCAACGAGCCCAAGAACTGGGAGAAATATTATCATGGCGATGCCGAAGAGCTGCGTCTTCAGCGCCATTTCTCCTATAGCGACCGCATTCGCTATTACTGGCCGCATCCGGAAGCCACAGCCGCCGTCAATTCGTTGCTGAAGCGTCTTGAAGGTCGTAAAATTCCTGAGACGCTGATCAGCCAGTATCTCGGCACACTTTATCCAGCTGTTGCAGCTGGCAAGGTTGAAGCCACGCCACATGCATTGATGGTCGAAGCCGTCAGAAACGTTATCCGCGTCTATGGAAAAGCTGTCGGAACGCACTGATAGTTTCGTTAAACCAGTAAAAAGGCGGCCTTGCGGCCGCCTTTTCTTTACGCAGCCAGTGTAGCCATATCAATGACAAATCTGTAGCGAACATCGCTTTTCAAAACGCGTTCATAAGCTTCGTTGATATCCTGAATTGCAATCTTTTCTATTTCAGAAACAATATTGTGCTTACCGCAGAAGTCGAGCATCTCCTGCGTTTCCTTGATCGACCCGATCATGGAACCAGCGAGACTTTTACGACCTGGAATGAGTGAGAAGGCATGAAGCGGCACCATGTCTTCGGGTGCACCAACAACAACCATTGTTCCATCGACTTTCAGCAGTCCCAGATAGGCGTTCCAATCCACTGCCACACCGACGGTGCAGATGATTAGATCGAACGTACCGGCAAGTTCACTAAATGTTTGCCCATCGCTCGTTGCATAATAGGCGGTTGCCCCCAGTTTCAAGCCGTCTTCTTTCTTTGAGAGCGTCTGGCTCAGAACCGTCACTTCTGCGCCCATCGCGTTTGCGAGTTTAACGCCCATGTGACCGAGCCCGCCCATTCCGACAATGGCAACTTTCTTGCCCGGGCCTGCCTTCCAATGCCGCAACGGCGAGTAAAGTGTTATACCGGCACACAGAAGTGGTGCCGACGCGTCGAGCGGCAAGTTATCCGGTATCGACAATACATAGCCTTCTTTCACAACAATCTGGTCTGAATACCCACCTTGCGTGCGGGTTTGACCATCCGCGTCTGTGCTGTTGTAGGTCTGAACCAAACCTGGCAGGTAGTGCTCATTGTCCAGATCTCTTGAAGCACAACCGACGCAAGAATCGACAAAACAACCGACACCGACCTTATCGCCAACCTTGAATTTTGTAACGTTGGCGCCGACCGAAGTCACGACACCAACAATCTCATGTCCTGGTACAATTGGATAAACAGCGTTTCTCCATTCGTTGCGAACAGTATGAATATCGGAATGACAAACGCCACAATACTGGATCGAAATCACCACATCATCGACATTCGGCTCACGACGCTCGAACGTGAAGGGTACCAGCGGCTGATCGGCATCGGTAGCGGCATAGCCTCTTGCAATCGCCATAATAAACTCCAATCATTATTTGTCATAGGGGAGGATCGAGACGATTGAATATGAACTAGTCTTGTGAAAATCGTTAGACCAATCCTACGTGCTTCTTGCACAATCCTGCAAAAGTTATCGGTGCAGACTGACACTTTTGGCGGCTCGGTCTATATATGTTTTGGTCTAACGCGAAGTTTTAAGAGGACGCAATGAGGTCGGCAGCACAGGCATATGGCGAGCTTGCATCGCTGGCAGCACGTATTATTAGCGAGGACGGCGAAGTTCACACCGCAATCGACGGACTGTCGCTTAGCCGCCGCACTTCACCGAGCACTCCTTGTCATGGTAGCTACCGGCCCTGTCTGGCGCTTGTACTTCAGGGCGCCAAATCGTTGCAGCTTGGCTCGGCGACAATCAACTACGCGACAGGCGAATATCTCGTCACATCACTCGACTTACCCGTTACATGGCGGGTTTCGGAGGCAAGTATTGAAGCACCACATTTTTGCATGTCACTGGCCATCGACAGTGAGAAGCTCGTCACACTGCTGGCAAAATTGGACATTCGCCGCCAAATTATCCCCAATACGATCAAGCGGGGGATCGCTGTCAACGCCGCTCCTATCGAATTGCTTGAAGCATCCATCCGACTGTTGAGCCTTCTCGATAAACCGAACGATATCCCGGTCATGGCTCCGCTGATCGAACAGGAAATCCTCTACAGACTTTTGACGGGTCCGGGTGGGGAGCGCCTCATCAATATCGCAACCATTGATAGCCATGCAAACAGGATCGCTCGTTCAATCGGCTGGCTGCGGCAGAACTTTGCCCTGCCCCTCAGGATTGATCAATTGGCAGAATACGTCAACATGAGTGCATCCTCATTCCATCATCACTTCAAAGCGGTAACCGCGATGTCACCGATACAATATCAAAAACAATTAAGATTAACGGAAGCGCGTCGTTTGATGCTTGTAGAAAGACTTGATGCGGGCACTGCAGGTCACCGTGTCGGCTATCAGAGCCCCTCCCAATTCAGTCGTGAATATAGTCGTCTTTATGGAAACCCTCCCGTTCGCGATATTGAAGCTGCATGATTGCAGTTGAGCTTTTAGGCGAACCGCTAACCACAGACGTGGGGGAGTGTGATTGTTATAGAGGCACCCCCACCCGGCCGGTTTGTTAGCTCGAGCTTTCCGCCATGTGCGGCGGCTATTGCCCGAACAACGGAAAGACCGAGACCCGTTCCACCTGTATCCCGCGATCGTGACGTCTCTCCTCGCCAGAACGGACTGACATCAACGGCACACATCTCAACAGGAAACCCGGGGCCGCGATCTGTCATCTGGATTTTATGGCTGCCGTCTTCCAATTGTTCCAATTTGCATTGCAAGATTGCGCCCTTCGATGCGTAGCGACAGGCATTTTCGACGAGCGCGAGGATTGCTTGTCTAATGCGATGGGCGTCGACATTTGCGATGCTCGACCGCAGTTCCGATTCAGCACTAATGTTGCTCGCCTTCAACATTGGCCGAGCAGTATCAAGTACGCCATTGATCAGGAGCGCGAGATCAACCGCTTCCCGATGCATAACGAGTTGCTGCCCGATTGCAAGAGACAGGACGCGCAAATCTTCCACGATCCGCGACAGGCCCTCAGCCTGCATCAAAAGATTTACGAGGGTGTTTTTTTCCATGGGAAACACACCGTCAACCATGCCTTGCATTGTGCCCCTGAGTATCGTCAGAGGGGTCCGCAACTCGTGCGCTACGGCCATATTGTTAAAACGCAGTCTTTTTTCCATCGTCTCCAGGCTAGTCGCAAGCGAGTTGAAGCTTTCAATGAGGCTTCCGATTTCTACAGTGCTTTTATGATTGCGTGTCATGCGAACGGAAAAATCACCCGACTTCAGCCCTTCAGCGACTACCGTCAATTCTTCCAACGGTCTGGCAATCTTTCGGGCGAGATAAATGCCAATTGCACTGCAAATCGCTGCCGACAGCAGACCAGAAACCAAAACTGAAACATAAAGGTTCCAATCGAGTGGTTCTGAAAATCCATTCAAATATTCAAAAAGTACCTTTAGTCCGTCGCGGTCTGGGACGATGCCGGAATTGAAATCGCGATAAGCTGCCGCAGCATCCGCTGGTAGCTGCTGCAAGAGCCCTTCCTCGAGATAGTTGGAGTACCAATTTACACCGAGATAGGCCAGCCCGACACTTAGCAGAAGCATCGCGGTTATGATGATCGCGGTTAATGTTGCAAGCGATAAGGATGGAAACTTCATTTGGGGTCACAAAAGCGGTAGCCGATGCCTCGCACCGCAGTAAAAAATCCCGCTTGTCCCAGGTCTTCGAGCTTTCTTCGAAGGTTTGAGATATGAGTGTCTACTGTCCGTGCGAGAGCGTCGCTTTCCGGAAGACATGCATCCAGAATATCGCCGCGCTCGAAAGCGTGTGTTGGACGGCGGATCATGTAGGCAAGAATACGAAACTCACTGAGTGTTAGTTGGAGTGCGGTACGACTTTCATCATGATAAACGAATGCTGAATACGATTTAAAATCGACTTCCAGGGCACCAAACCTGCGAACGGCCTCTTGATGGACGGCGTTCGTTCGGCGAAGCACTGCCTTAACGCGAGCAACCACTTCCTGAGGGTTGAAAGGCTTGAGAATATAATCATCAGCCCCAAGTCGCAGGCCACTCAGGCGGTCCAGATCTTCAGCCAGAGCGGTGATCATTATAACTGGCGTGTTGTCCGACTGCCGCAGCCGTCCAAGGACAGCAAAGCCGTCAAGTTTTGGCAGGCGCACGTCCAGCAGAACCAAGTCCGGAGATAACAGGCTGTGATGCTGGAGCGCGGTTTCCCCGTCCGCCGCGCGCACCGTTCTAAACCCCTCGCTCTCTAGGTAGGCACTTAGGATTCGAGCGATATCTGGCTCGTCCTCGACAATCAGTATCAGACTATTCTCCACCAATGCCCCCGAATTTCACTTCTACAGCGCGTTTTTTTGCAATTGGGATTAGCTATGCCGGAGAAAAGATCGCCGTGCAATTTCCAAACCGTGTAATTTGCGTCGAGTTGTCCTGGTTCGACGGATCGCTGATCGGAACTCCATCATTTCTTGACAAACCACGTCCACAGCTCGGCCATAAAAATTGTTCGAGGCCGATCAAATGCGAGAACAGGCATCTCACCTGCGAAAAACGTCAGTTCACATGGGCGACGCCAATACAAAATCTCTTCCAAGCTGGGCGCCCCAGGTGGTATTTGTGCTTTTGGTATCGAGCGCACTATTTATTATGTTTCCCGCTATCGATTTGGCCGTCTCCCGCAGTTTCGCGCGTGGAGCCACGTTCCCTTTATCAGATAATCTTTTTCTTTTAGCGATACGCGATGCAAATCGTCGTTTTATGATCTATTTTTTGATTTTGATGACATTAGCAATTTTTCTTTATGCCCTTTGGCCCCAGAGATTTAAATTTGTACCTCCTCATAAAGCGTTTTTTGTTATTTTGACTTTTCTGCTGGGGCCTCTTCTCACTGTTCAGCTGCTCAAGCATTTTATTGGACGAGCACGACCACGTAGCCTGTTTGAATTCGGTGGAACTGCGGATTTTACACCCGTCTGGCAATATGCCGCCCAGTGTAGTCGAAACTGCTCGTTTCCTTCAGGTGAGGCCGCTACAGCAGCAGCAACACTGGCTTTGATTGTGTTCATCCCGGTGAGATGGCGGTTCCTTTCAATCGCACTGGTTTCGCCAGTCTTACTTTTCGCGTCCATTAACCGTGTATTATTTGGCGCCCACTTTCTTTCAGATGTCTTCGTCGCCTGGGGTCTGATGCTGTGTCTAATGGTGTGGCTTTGGAAGAAAGTTTCTGAAAATGCACGTAACATTGACGACTTGATCGAAAGCTTCGGGGTCAAGAGCGGAGGCACTGACTGAAGTTCTTATCGAGTGCACTAGAAAGCCAGGAGGCTTGCCTATGTTATTGGAATTTGCAAGTCCAACAGTCATGCTTTTGGCTTCAATCTCGCTCCAAATGGGTGCAGCTGGCGCGCTTTGCCAGCTCGATTGATTAGCTAGAGAGGCATGAGGGTTTCAGACTGGTAGAATATTCTACGTGAAGTTTCGAGCTCGACCGCCTATCCTTGCGGCAAAGCCGCTATAACGGTGACTTTGGAGTCAAAAAATATGTTCAGATTTAACTTTCGGATCGCAGTATAGGCGATGCTCTTTGACAGATCGACACAAATATCGTCGTAGTTTAATATGATCCGGTCAAGTGGGTAGACTGCTTTATAGACGGCTTCCTTCACACAGAATAATATGCGGTCAGCAAGAGCTGAGCTGTCATATTGACCGCAAATGTCTTCCGGTGTTCTCACCAGCGAGATTATATCCTCCGGTAAAGGACCTGCAGTTTCGATATCAATACCCAGACCCAGATAGTCTTTGTTCCGACCTATGACAGCGACGGCCATTTCGTCATCATGGGCAAGTGAACCAACAACGCCCTTTGGCCACAGAGGCTCACCGGTGGAAGACCTGAGAATCGAAAAATTATTGAACCCAATCTTAGCCAAAATCTGCCGTGATAGAACGCGCGCAGCGCCGCTCGCATCAAGTCGTTTCGTATTGTTGGCAGGAAGCGATGATTGTTCCTCAGGCCTGAGAAGCATCCTGTCATTTAACTGGATTGATCTCCGCCCCAAGAACACTTCGCTTGGAAAACAAGGGCTCAGTCCAAGCGACGTGATCGAACTATCCTTCAATGTTCATTCTCGCAATCATTTCATCATCTTCATCAAGGCCAATTTCGACAAAGCCAGCTTGCGCGTATAATCGGCTTGCTGGCAAATTCTCAGGATCATAGCAGACTGAAACTGATTTAATTCCTCCAAGCCCATTGATTTCGTCGAGAAGAACGCGCAACGCAGCCTTTCCGTAACCCAATCCCTGAAACGACTTATCGATCATGAAACGGTAGAGTTGCGCTTTTCCGGGCTCGCTGGTGGCATCATACATTAGAAAGCCCACCAAGCGTGCATCCGCCAAAATGGCTCGCGGCATTGCATCGTCGTCTTCGTCTGCCTCTAGCAAAGATTCAATGTTGCTGGCAACCCAATGGATTTGTTCCACACCTATCGTCAATGCGGAAACCTGCGACCAATTTTCATCAGTCACAGGCACAAGTCTGACGTTACTTTCCGCTGACGCCACCTTTTTCAGCTCACGGCCTTTTCTTCGTCATCGCAACACTACCCTTCTTATGAAGTTTTCCCGCATGGATGACATCTTTTATGACGATACCGTTCTCATCCACCGGCACAACGAACCGGTTCAGTTTAGCAGGATTTCCACGCCAAACTGAGTAAGCTTCCAACACTTCGCCTTTCATCACGAAGGAATCCACGTCCACAATAGAACCCTCTCCCATTACGACACCGTAATGCACAAATGCCGATGGGCCTAAGGTGCAGCCGCTACCGATACGGATAAAGTCGGATTTGAAAGCGCCCTCCTCTAATGAGTGAGGTTGAATAACCGACCCTTCATTGAGGGTCGCATCGTCACCGATTTCAACAAGTGAGCGCTCTGTCAAATTGGCTCCCCCGTCATAAATGCGTTTTCCTACCTTCACACCGAGCATTCTCAAAATGATCGGACGGAACGGCGTTCCCGCAAAGAGTTGTGTTATCGGAGAATCTGACAGTTTCCAATGGCGTTCATGTCGCCAGAACGCTTCGTCATAGATCGTCGTCATTCGTGGCTTGAGCCCTTTGAAGCCCAAAGAAAGTCTCTCGATAATAACATAGAACGGTATCGCAATTCCGGAGGTTAAGACCACGGCTGCGAAAAGTGCCTTATGTGTCCATGCATCATAGTAGTTAAGCGCACGGTCCCAGATCGCAATCGTCACAAATAACATCAACCATTGGCTCGCCAAAAACATCAATCCAGTCCGAAGATTGTGAAAGTTCTTGCGGCGCAGGCGGCGGAGGCGATCTTGTCCATTGATGTTAGCAATGAGTTCCTTATCTCGATTAACGATGCGTGGTATCTCGAACGATGGTGATCCCAACAGACCAACATTCTCACGGATAGCACCATCGATCGGCACCATCACCTTCGTTCCCAACAAGCAATTGTCACCGGTACGGCCATCTGGTGGGTAAAAGATATTGTTGCCGAAGTAATTGCGTTCACCGATTTTGGTATGCTCAAGGCGAAATGTTGCCGCCGACTTGTGCATGTTGATCATAAACAGCCCGTCAGACACCATTGTCTGAGTACCAATTTCGCAGAGAAGGGGGTTCTCTTGTTGTTGGTTGGTTCCGAAATTCGATCCAGTCTGCACGACTTTATTTAGGTTCCATCCGATCGCACGCATGTAATGGACGATGGCTGAACTGTCGCCAAACAGCAAATTGAGAAGACGCGAATTTCCGCTCAACTCCACCATCGACTGCAACCAGTAATGAAAGCCGTAAAGGGTGTAGGTACGGTTGGGCTTGAGCACAATGCTGACAAATCGTGGTACGACGACGGCGGCAATCAGTGAGACTGCGATCGCTCCAAATAGTGTAACAGTCGTACCTATCGCCACGATCCCGATCGTTTCCTGATAATCGTCACTCACATTCTGCCAATAACTATGAAAAAGCAGAGGAAATGGCGTAATAAGAGTGAACAAACCGACAAGCTGGACGATTTCAAAGGCAATACGACGCGTTTTCGACAAGGTGATGCTGCGAACCTTGCAATATTCAGCGTCCGTCGGCGTTGCTGGCGAACCATGCCAATGCTCACCGTCCGGGATGTATTGACCGCGCTGAAGGGAGGAAGCGTGTCCCAGCTGCGATCTGTTCCCCATCTTGGTGTCGATATCCAGGGTCGACCCCACCCCCACGAATGCATCGTTTCCGATCGAAACGGAACCCGTATGAATATAGCCGCTTTCCGCGCGGTAGCCCAAAATATTGGATTCTCTCCGCAAGATTGAGTTTTCACCGATGGAAATCAGGTCTGTACATACAGGAATTGCGCGACATTCAATGGCGGTATTTCGACCAAGCTTAGCACCCAAAAGCCGCAAATAGAGACTGTAAAGCGGATTGCCACGAAACAGGACGACTGGTGCGGTCCTTATTAGCGTCTTTACAACCCAGAAGCGGTAATAGCGCAAGCCCCAGATTGGGAACTTCTCTTCTTTCCAACGGCCGATGAGCAACCACTTTGCTGCGACTGCAAATCCAGTCATTCCAAAGAAGGAAGCACCGGCGAGCACGACGCAGCGGAAATATAGTTGGAAGGGCTCGTCAAGTTTTGCGTAGACCCAATCAAGGCCCTTGTCGAAAAACATTAGTGCGATATAGCTGTATACCGCATAAAAAGTGAGCTGCGCTGCACCACAAGTCCAGTAGATCAGGTTCGAAGCTTTATGCGTAACGCTTTGTTCGGTGACGGAAGCTACGGTCTGTTGTGGAAGATGAAGGTGTTTGGCAAGACCTGCAATAGATGGATGCAAGTAAATATCGCGCATCGATGCCATTTCCCATCCTTGTGCGGTGCGTAACCGGGCACAAAAGCGGGCCATTAACAGTGAATTGGCGCCGAGATCGTCAAAGAAATTGTCCTCGACGGAGACCTCATCCAGATTGAGTATCTCGGCCAAGGATTGCGCCATAAACCGCTCATCGTCGTCGCGAGGTGAGACAATGCTGCGTTCAGCAGATAGACGGACGTTCGTTGGTTTTGGCAGCCGACGAAGATCAGCCTTGTTTGCGACTGTCATCGGGATTGCGTCGAGTTCCTCCAGATAGGAAGGAACCATGTAAGAAGGTAAGCGCCGTTTTAACTCGCGTGCAATATCCGCACGGTGAACGGATGGGACCCCTGATTTTTGAGCATAGTAAGCAACAAGCTCGACACGACCTGGTTCCACCTCCCAAGTAGTGACTGCGGCCTGGCCAATTGAAGGATCGTCGAGGAGAACCGCTTCAATCTCACCAAGTTCGATGCGATATCCACGGATTTTGACCTGCGTGTCAATTCGCCCCCGGTATTCAATTTCGCCATGCTCATTGATCCGGCCAAGATCACCAGTTCGGTAAATTCGCTTCGAGGGATTATTTGGCAAGCCTATAAAATCGGGAATGAATTTTTGTTCTGTAAGATCTTGTCGGTTCAGATAACCGACAGCGAGCCCTATTCCAGCGATACCAATTTCACCCAGCTCATCTGGACTTGTCAGTTTTGATTCACTTGGATCAATAATGACGATTGAGTAGGTTGGCAGCGGCGTACCGATTGTTACAGCTTTGTCGGGTCTCAGAACGCCCATCGTCGCTGTGACTGTTGCCTCTGTTGGACCGTAGGTATTCAAAAGCAGGCGCCCGGGCTTTGTCCAACGGGCGACCAGGTTTAATGGGCAAGCTTCACCGCCCACCATCAGCAATCGAAGCTTAGGCACATCGCTTTCGATGGATGACAGCAATGTCGGACTGCATGCCATACAATTGATGTCATTTATGCGCAGAAAATCTGCTAGTTCTTCTCCAACCAAAGTCATTGGTCCCGGAGCCGGTATCACTGTCGCACCGGCAACAAAAGGAACCCAGTATTCCTCCGCAGAGAAATCAAAGGCAATCGTCATTCCGTGATAGACGCGATCGCTTGGAGTATAGCCATATGATAGAGCTGCAACGCGGAGAAAATTGCAGAAACTTTGGTGACGGATGGCAACGCCCTTTGGACGACCAGTCGTCCCGGAGGTGTAAAGTATATAACAAATCTGGTCTGGATTTGCTGTTCTCTCCGCCACATCGAGCCGAGCGCTTGAATATTGGGAAATCTCAACGGAGCAATTATCGACCAAAAGATGAGGGACCGGCATCGTATCCACTCGCATGCTATAGGCATGAATGGAGATAACGAGCTTTACTTTGGCATCCTCGATGATGAGCGCCATACGATCGTCAGGAAAAGCAGTGGCAAGCGGAACGTAAGCTGCACCAGCTTTCATGACGGCCAACAAAGCTATGTAAGTATCAGCAGACCGATCGAGCAGCAAACCAATCCGGTCACCCGGTTGAACACCGCGTTCAATTAGCAGCCGCGCAAACTGATTGGAGCGTTCGTCCAGCTCTTCGTATGTCCAGCTGCGCCCGTCAGCAATTACAGCGCACGTATCGGTATATTTGTCAGCAAGCTCTTCAAAGAAAAGATCCAGCCGCTCGTCAATCAACGCAGGCCGTGGAAAGTCGGCTCCGAGCAAAATCTGCTGCCCGTTACCAACCCTGTTTGGACCTGCCTCCTGTTGGGCGTTTTGGTAATCGCTTAATTCATTCGCATTCTGTGTTGCTGGAAACTTGTTTGATCCAGCATCATCAATACCATGGCTCATATTTCTTACTCACTGACCGAAGGTCGCGCATCGCCGGGCATTCGTACGCGTTAGCTTAGACACCTGGGTTCCTCAGGTATGGTCTATCGTCGGACTGTGCACAGCGGCTCATAGACCGCTTTTCGCGGCTAGCGCTGTATCAAATTCTAGAAAATATGAAAGTGACATTATCTTTACTAACAACATTGCCTGGACGGTGTTGCAGATTGGTACGGAACTGTCTGACCGTGTTCGTATGAGTGGGTTGTCGTTCATCGAAAACAACCGTCAAGAGCCAACAGCAAACCGTGAGGAAAATACTGCTCCACGGGTGCGACTAGGACGCGCAGCAGTTTATGACTATGTGCTCATATGATCGGTGACACAGAAGGTTGCAACGACACAATAGCTTGTCGGCTGTATGTCCCTTGCCCAGGAAAGCAGATGCCTCTACTGTCGGCTGCGGAGGTCGCACGCTCATTACAATGTACCAATTTCTTAAAAATCACATAAATATTGGCTGGGGTGCGTCCGTCTCCCTCGCGACACATCTTCTGCTCGCTATTCTTTTATTCTACACCCCTTTTTGGCGATCAGTTTCTGAAGTTTCTCAAGAAGTTGATGTCCAGCTTGTTCCTCCGGCAGTTCAAAAACCTGCCCCTGAAGAAGAGAAAATGTCTCAAGCGCCCATGCCGCAAGCATTCGAAAGCGCGAGCAAAGAGCAATCGGAAGAGTTGAGTGAACCGGAGCCTCTAGGTAATAACGCCGCATCGCATGTGGCGAGCCCCCTGGCACCTCAGCCGAATCCGATTGAGCGGGGCGCGGCTTTAGAACCACAGGCACAAGGCAACGAAGCAACAATGCCTCCGACCAGCGCAACAACTGATGGCGCTGCTCACAATGCTGAGGACGGGCAGCGACCACCTTCGAGCGCAGCAAAGCCGGCAGCGGCCAATGCTTTGGATAAGCTTGAGCGAGCACGCAAGATTTATTCAAAGGACGCGTTAAACAATCCGCGGGTGAAGCAAGCACTCGGAAAGCTTCCCTTTCGGGATCGCCTGGTCCAGATTTGTGGTATCGAAGCATTAGAGCAAGTCCGTAACCATCGATCTGGATCATTTCCGGATATGCTCGCCCCTGACGGAGGCATAGTTGCTCAGAACAGTTTCACCATAAGGGATGGTGCCTTTCGTAGCAAAGGAACATGGTATTCAATCGACTTCCGCTGCCTGGTTGATGATGACGCTATGGAAATCAAGAACTTCAGTTACGCCATCGGCAAAGCGATTCCGAGGGCTGAATGGAATTCACGGCAACTACCAATCGATTGATACAGGTGGAGGATCTCATCGATTGTTCATCGATTGACCGATCCGGCATGACCTCGTTGGTCAATGCATCTCATCAACGTGCCAAAACAAGATCATGAGCATTTGCACCATCCCAACCCAGTTTGATGTTACGAGATTTCGCAGCTTGAGAATGTGTCTGTTCAAGCTGCGAACACTTATCACCCAAACTTGCAGCACAATCCTTCTCCGTAGTGGCACAACCCGCAGAACTTAGCGATATTACCAGCGCAATTAGTATTTTGACTGTCTTTATCATTCTATTACTTCCGTATAATTTAATTTACGAATCCTATTGATAGATGTTTTTGGATCGATTCATTTATATTTTGTTCGCTTTCCTGATTTGACAATTTCTACTAGATATGTGAGCGTTTACTCACATTGTCTACTCGCTTTCAGGAGATGAATTTTGACGACCAAAATTTTAACAAAACCCAGGAAAACCGCGTCTCAGAAGCGATCACAAGTAACAGTTGAGGCGATTTTGGATGCGACTGCTCGCGTTTTAGTACGGGAAGGCTATGCCCGGGCGAGTACAAATAGGATCGCCCTTGTCGCAGGTGTCAGCATTGGTTCTCTTTACCAGTATTTTCCCAGTAAGGAGGCATTGGTTGCAGCGCTAATCGCCCGTCACAATCGAGACATGCTTATTCTGCTTGAAACCTCTATGCGCCAATGTGCCAAAGATGATCTGCCGACTGCGATGCGGGAGCTCATTCGTGCAATGTTCGCGGCCCACCGCGTTGAGCCTGAGCTACACAGGATCCTGAAGGAGGAGGTTCCAAGGATAGGAAAACTCGCAGAAGTGGAAGACATCCGAAAAACGACTTTTGAACTCGTCAGGCGCTACATGGAGGAGTGCAAGGATGAAATTCACTTAAAGGATCTTGATACTGCAGCATTTATTTGCGTAACGGCCGTAGAAAGCTTAACGCATGCGCTCATCATCAATGAATGCGGCCATCCCCTCTCGGACGAGGCCGATATCGTCGAACATTTGACACGGCTCATTGCAGGTTACCTGGGCCAGGCCCCTTCTCCCGTGCGTCCGATACTCAAAGTTGAGGACAAGCCGAGCGAAAGCTGATTTGAATAATCAGCTGCCCCGGCACATCACTGCAAAGATGGAATGACTTGGCATCTTGCCAATGACAACTCAAGGTCAGCCATTTAATTGTTGCTTAGCTCGGAAGCCCCAGTAATGGGGCATCCGGTGCGTTGCAGAGGCATTGGACTTGAGAAGCGCCTTTATTCGTGGAGCTCAACGAGTTCACTAACGTTCTCAGCAACTGATCTGGCCTGAACTTGACCGTTATTCGGTCGTCGCTGCATTGATATCAGCCAAATTTGCGACGATTGCTGCAGCCTCATTTTGCAGCGCATCCTTTACAGTGGTTCGAGCCTTTTCGATTGCGAGATCGGCATTGAGGCTTCGCTCATTTGCCTGCAAGCCGTCATCCTTGCTGGCATCAAGTTC
This sequence comes from Ochrobactrum sp. BTU1, assembly GCA_018798825.1. Lineage (NCBI taxonomy): Bacteria > Pseudomonadati > Pseudomonadota > Alphaproteobacteria > Hyphomicrobiales > Brucellaceae > Ochrobactrum > Ochrobactrum sp. BTU1. The sequence goes on from CP076357.1 coordinate 643,029, forward strand.
ACCTTGGTTCTCACCACGGGCAGCCAGACGTTCCGTTTCCTTGTTGATTTCGTCGCGACGGTCGGCTTCATTAAGCGATATCACTGTTTTTTCACGCTGTGCCTTCAAGGCTGCAATATCTTCAACAAAGCGCTGATACTCTTTATCTGTTTTCACGCGCTCCTCATGTTTGGCTTGCAGCGCTGGCAAAACTTTGCTCACATCGCCAAAAAGCCTGTACTTGGCGGGATCAACTTCGCTCCACGGCAAGGCGTTTTCGAAACTCGATTCCCCTGTGGTCTTGATATCGAACGTGCCGGGCAAACTTATATCCGGGGTGACGCCGCGCAACTGGGTAGTGCCGCCATTCACGCGGAAAAATTGGGCAATCGTGAACTTCAATTCACCCAACTTCGGGTCTGGGTTCTGCACGACTTCGTCTAGATTGACGACTGTCTGAACTGTTCCTTTCCCAAAACTTGGTTCTCCAATGATAACCCCGCGGCCGTAATCCTGGATAGCGGCTGCAAAAATCTCGGATGCCGATGCCGATCCTCGATTAATAAGGACTCCGAGCGGTCCGCTCCAAAGTGGCTTGTCGAGATCGTCACTTTCAACCTTAACTTCACCTTTCGCGTTACGCTGCTGTACGACTGGGCCCTTTCCGGTGAAAAGTCCGGTAAGATCAATCGCCTCAGTTAATGAACCTCCGCCATTGTTGCGCAGGTCGAACAAGATACCGTCAATATTCTCCGCTTTAAGCTCGGTGATAAGTTTGGCGACGTCACGACTGGCGCTTTTGTAATCCTTGTCTTCCTTCCGGCGGGCTTCAATATCTTCATAGAAGGCTGGAAGCGTGATCACACCAATCTGACGCGTGAGATTTCCGTCCTTGATCGGCAAAATGGTCTTTTTGGCAGCCTGCTTATCCAGGCTGATTTTATCGCGCACCAGGTTAATCACGTAGTGTTTGCCATCTGGGCCGGCGTCTGCTGGCAGAATATCAAGGCGTACAACCGAACCTTTGGCGCCCCGTATGAGCTGAACAACCTCATCAAGGCGCAGACCCACGACTTCTTTAATTGGGCCGGTTTCGTCCTGTCCAACGCCGACGATACGGTCTCCGACAGCAAGTTTTCCAGATACTTGGGCCGGTCCGCCTGCCACAAGCTCGCGAATGGTGGTGTATTCATCGCGCTCTTGAAGCACTGCGCCAATGCCGACCAGCGAAAGCTTCATCGAAATATCAAATTCGGCAGAAGCCTTCGCGCCAAAATAATCGGTATGGGGATCCACTGAGGTCGTGTAGGCCGCCATAAAAATCTGAAAGACATCCTCCGCTTTCGTCTTATTGGCGCGCGCGAGAGTGTTTTCGTATCTTTTATTGAGAGTTTCACGGATAGTAGCGTCATCCTTGCCGGCGAGCTTTAATCTCAACCAGTCGTTCTTGACGCGTTTCCGCCACAAATCGTCCCGTTCTGCTTCTGTGGCCGGCCATGCAGCTTTGTCGCGAACAATCGTGTAGTCTTCTTGTTCGTTAAAATCGAACCCCTTGTCGAGGAGGCTACGGGCATAGTTCATCCGATCAACGATACGTTGGCTATAAATGTTGAAGATTGCGAATGGAATACTGAGATCTTCTTTGTTGATAGCGTCATCGAGCTCTGCGCGGCCGGTCTTGAAACTGTCGATATCGGCCTTCAAAAAAATCAACCGGTCAGGATCCAGCGAGTCAATGTATCGATCCATGATTTTCGCTGACAGATCGTCATCAAGCGAAACGGGCTTGTAATGAAAGCGCGATAGAAACTCGGCAGTTATACGGGCAGCCTGAAGTTGCTCGGGCAATGGCTTTAATTCTGGCGATGATACGGCTTCAAGAGCATAGGCTGGAGAAGCAAGCATTGCGACGCACAGAAGAAGAGAGGCAAACTTTTTATGTATCAACGTGAATTCCGTTTTCTCGAGGCAGACGATTGCGGTCATAATATCTGGAACAATTATGGTCTTTTAGCAACCGGCTGTCACCCCGCCACTGACCTACGTTTTTACGCTATCGAGAAAAAGTTACCGAAATCCAGTACCACTTAGACCTCCGGCAAAGGAGTGTCGAGGCTCATTGCATGGTCGAGAACACGCTGCAGGTTTGCGGCATGGCTGAAATTGGGTTCCGAGCCGACACCATCACCAACAGCACGTGCGAACCGTTGATAATTTGTCTCGACAGGCTCGACTTCCAGATCTCGCCAAACTGGCGTTTCGATATCCTCCCCGGTACAGCCGCGCAAAGAGGAGCCGGTTGGCGTGTGAATGACCTCCAAAGCACCCTTGTCACCATGTATCCGCAGACGCAATTCATTCAGATGGCCCGTCGCCCACCGGCTTGCATGGATAACACCAAGGGCACCGTTCGAACATTCGGCCATCATGACAAAACTGTCATTTGCGTCCAGCTTATACTCGCCAATATGGTTATTGTCAGCCTTATCAAAAGTTTTGAGCCTCGCAGAGGCTCTTTGCACATCACTTCCGATCGCATAAGAGGCGAAATCGAGAATATGGATACCAACGTCGCCTAAAACTCCGTTGGAACCATGCCGCGTGGACAGCCGCCATAGCCATTTGCTTTCTGTTTTCCAGTCACCCCAAGTTTTGGAAACAAGCCAGCTCTGCAGATAAGAGGCTTCAAAATGGCGTATCTGCCCGATTTCGCCTGATTTAACGATTTGGCGTGCTTTCTGCAAAGGAGCAACATTGCGATAAGTGAGATTGACCATGTTCACTATACCGGCCTGCTCAGCAGCGTCCGCCATTTCGGCGGCTTTCTCATAGCTCTCAGCAAGCGGCTTCTCACAGAAAATATGCTTACCCGCACCGATCAGGATCATAGATGTCGGATGATGGATCGCGTCCGGGGTCACATTTGCAACGGCATCAAACCGGTTCCATGCGAGGACATCCTCAAGACGGGTGAAGCGATTGTGAATATCATGATTTTCGGAGAAGCCATCAACCCGTTCTGCAGAAACATCGCAAGCCGCAACTACTTCCACGCCGTCAATCGCTCTGAACGCCTCGACATGGTTCTTCGCCATACCGCCTGTACCAAGAATGAGAAGACGCATCAAACACCTCACCGATATCCGGCTTCGCCAGCTTCGTGCAGTTTTGGACCGCGTTCAACAATCGGTTCAAGAGCTTCATCAATTGGAACGTTCGGTGCCGTATGAATAGCCGTAAAAGCTGTCTGCTGATTATATGCCCATTTAACCGAGTTCCGTAGAACGGTTTGAACATTTGCATCGTGGTAAGTCGGATAGGTTTCGTGTCCAGGACGAAAATAAAAAATGTTGCCTGCACCACGGCGCCAGGTCATGCCGGATCGAAAGACTTCCCCGCCCGCAAACCAGGAAATAAATACTGTCTCCAATGGTTCTGGTACCGAAAATTGTTCACCATACATTTCCTCGTTTTCGAGAACAAAATTCTCCCCGATCCCGGCGGCAATTGGGTGTCCTCGATTGACAACCCATATACGTTCCCGCTCTCCAGCTTCACGCCATTTCAACGCGCAAGGTGTTCCCATCAGCCGTTTGAAAATCTTCGAGAAATGCCCTGAATGAAGAACTATAAGCCCCATACCTTCGAAAACCCGCTTTGCAACACGCTCGACGACGGCGTCGGAGACAGCGGCATGATCTTTATGCCCCCACCAAACCAGAACATCGGTATTATCTAGACGTTCCACTGGAAGTCCGTGCTCGGGCTCTTGAAGCGTCGCTGTTGAAGCCTCGATTGCGCTGTCTTTGTTGAGGGTGGCCGCGATTGTATTATGCATACCCTTTGGATATAGCGCGCGAACGGTTTCGTTGGTTTGTTCGTGAATATTCTCTCCCCATACAATCGTACGTATCGACACGAGCATTCTCCTTGCTTTGAGCTATTTCAAGCCCTGTGGAAATTCAGGATCGGGCCATCACTTTAGGCAGAGGAACCAACGCCTGAGGGAATTGGTTCCTAAATTACAAATAATTCATGGGCATATTCACGCGATTTGCGCCTTCCCATATTCATCAAAACGATGGATACGCTCACCCGTCGGTGAGACAGACACCATCTCGCCCTGCCTCCTCGCGGAGACACCCGCCTCGCGGACCACAAGCGGTTCGGCGCGTGATAGATCCACATAAATGAAGCTGTCCGATCCCAAGACCTCGGTATGCACAACTCGACCATTCCAGTGGCCTTCTTGAGAAACAATTCTAAGATGCTCAGGTCTTAAACCGACTGTATGTGCACCGAACGCCGCCGCATCCGCTCCATTGAGCAGGTTCATCTTCGGTGAGCCTATAAATCCGGCCACGAACACGGATTTTGGTCGCTCATAGAGCTCCAGCGGTGTGCCTATTTGTTCAACGCGACCGTCTCTGAGAACGCATATGCGATCGGCCAGCGTCATCGCTTCAACCTGGTCATGGGTAACATAGATCATAGTGGTCTGTTCCATACTTCTGTGTAAATTCGCGATCTCCAGTCTGGTGGCGACACGCAAAGCTGCGTCAAGGTTTGAAAGCGGTTCATCAAATAAGAAGACTTGTGGATCCCGAACGATAGCCCGTCCGATCGCTACCCTTTGACGTTGTCCGCCAGAAAGCTGACGGGGCAATCGCTTCATATAATCAGTAAGCTGTAGCATCTCGCACGCCTGCTGAATACGACGCGCACAGTCCTCCTTGTTCCGGCCGGCCAGTTTCATCCCAAATTCCATATTCTGGTAAACCGTCATATGCGGATAAAGAGCATAGGATTGGAACACCATCGCAATTCCACGCTTCGAAGGGCTGAGGCTGTTGACAAGCTTCCCGTCGATCGCAAGGCTGCCTGAACTAATTTCCTCCAGACCCGCAATGAGCCGCAGCAGTGTTGACTTTCCACAGCCCGAAGGCCCGACGAAAACCATAAACTCACCGCTTCGAATATCGAGATCTACGCCCTTGATGACTTCGAAATTTCCAAAAGACTTGCGCAGACCGCGCAGCTGAAGTTCTGCCATATCTTTTTACCCCTTTACGCCGCCCGCAGTCAGCCCTGACACGATCCGTCGCTGAAAGATAAGAACAAGAACAACGAGCGGTACCGTCACAACGACGGACGCAGCCATGATGTTGCCCCATGGAATTTCGAACTGACTGCTACCTGATAGCAGCGCTATCGCAACAGGAACCGTCCGCTGCCCTGACGAGGACGTAAAGGTCAGGGCGAAAAGGAACTCATTCCAAGCGGAGATAAATGCAAGCAATCCAGTCGTCGCCAATGCGGGCCACATGAGAGGCATGAACACCCTTGTGACGATAATCCAGGCCGAAGCACCGTCAACGATCGCTGCTTCTTCGATTTCGACAGGGAGTTCGCGCATAAATGTGGTCAAAACCCACACCGTGAACGGCAATGTGAAGATCAGATATGAGAAGATTAAAGCGAGCGGTGTGTTAAAAATGCCGAAGAAGCGAACGAGTTCAAAGAGGCCCGCGAGCACGGCTATCTGAGGAAACATAGAAACTGATAATATTGTGAGCAACAAAAGGCCCCGTCCCCGAAACTTGACCCGGGCCAGCGCATAGGACGCGGTAACTGCGAGCAGAAGTGATATGGCAACTACAATAGTCGCCACCAATAAAGAGTTGCCAAGGCTTTGCAGGAAACTGCCTTGCGACAGAACCTCCGTATAATTTCTCAAGGATAATGACGATGGCCAGAAGTCTGCCTTAAAGAGGGCAGTACCCGATTTAAAACTCGTCAAAAGCGCATAATAGAATGGGAAGACCGCTACGATCACAATGATTGCGACTAATGCGTAGAAGCCTACAGATTTGGCTATTCGCATGACTATTCTCCCATATGCCCGAGTTTAATCCGCCCGAACATCATGTAGAAAGCGGTGATGGCTGCGATGATAAGAAACAGCATCGTCGAGGCTGCCGCACCATAGGCAAACTTGTCGAAGTCGAAGAGGTTCTCGCGGGCGAAAACTGACATGCTTTTTGTTTGCGCGTTGTTTGGTGTGAGGACATAAACCAGATCGAAGATCCGCATCGCATCAAGCATTCGGAAGATCACTGCCACCATCAAAGCAGGCCTTATAAGGGGAAGGGTGATACGCCAAAAAACTTTGAGCGGATGGACCCCATCGATCTTGGCTGCCTCATAAATATCAGAGGGTACCATTTGCAATCCAGCCAGGATAAGCAACGCCATGAAAGGCGTCGTTTTCCAGACATCCACAATGAGAATTGCAATCATTGCGGTGTCGGGATTGGCGGTCCACGCGATTTTTTGACTGATGAAACCGAAATTCAAAAGGATGTGGTTCAATATACCGAATTGGTCATTGAGCATCCACGCCCACATTTTTGCCGAAACAATTGTCGGAATGGCCCAAGGTATCAAAATTGCAGCCCGCACCAGCCCGCGGCCGCGAAAGATCGCATTCAAAACGAGCGCTACGATCAACCCAAAGAAAGTTTCCAGGCTGACCGAAATAACAGTGAAACGGATTGTGTTCCATACAGCATCCCACCATGCCGGGTCGGCCAGCAAGCCTCGAAAAACAGTACGTCCGCTTTTCAGAGTAACCCAGGTGAGATAGTTCTTGAAACCTACAAACTGAGCGGTCGCAAGGTTTGTAAGGGATGCATCTGTAAAGCTGAAATATACCGTGCGAAACAATGGCCACCCAGCAACCAGCGCTAAGACGAATAAGGTAGGCCCCAGAAAAATCCATGCAGAACGGGTTCGCATATGCTGCAGATCTGATCGGCTTTGAGGCCTGCCTGTTGTACCACAGACATCAGCAGAAGGGTCTGTCATAATCTTCCTCAGCTTATATCGAGGTCCGGACAGGACTCAGTTCGAGTTTAGGCGAGGCCTGCCGAGGCGCCTCGGTGGGTTACCATGCGGAACCTTGAAGCTCTGTGAGTTCGACCTCGAGCATCTCCAAGTTTTCAGCAGCCGTTCCCCGACCGGAAAGGGTGTTATGAACCGCAGACCAGAATTTTGATGAAACCTCATTATATTTGACTTTTGTAGCCGCCGATGGTCTCGGCACCGCATTTTGGAAAATCGGTTTCCAGTGAGCCATGAAAGGCTGCGCGCTTAGAATATCTTTATCGTCGTAGAGGGCCTCAATTGTCGGTAATCGAGAAATTTCAACGGCCTGTACTTTTTGTACTTCTGGTGACGCCAGATATTTCACCAGCGCAATCGCGGGTTCCTGCTGCCGGGAATATTTCGACACTGCCAAATTCCAGCCACCAAGGGTCGATGATGGTGCGTCTCCCTCCTTCGCCGCTGGAAGCGGGGCGACATCGAACTTTCCTTTGACCGCGCTATCTTCATTGTTCCCCAATGCATAAGCATAAGGCCAGTTGCGCATGAAGACCGCATTGCCCGTCTGCCAAACACCGCGGGATTCCTCCTCCTGATAGGCAAGAACACCCTGCGGCGAGATGGTTCCAATCCATGATTTTGCACGCTCTAATGCAGCCGCTGCCGCTTCATTGTTGACCGAAATGTCGCCGTCCAATTCAACGACTTGCCCCCCTCCGGACGACTTGATCCATTCCAATGCGTTGCAAGTCAGCCCCTCATAGGCGTTGCCCTGAAAGACATAGCCCCAAAGATCTCCATTCCCTCCAGCGCGTTCTTTGTCCATAATTTCTTTTGCGGTCGTATTCATGCCATCCCACGTCCTGGGCACCGCCTTACCGTATTTTTCCAACAGGTCTTTACGATAGAACAGCGCTGGCGCGTCTGTGTAGAATGGCAGAGCCACCAACTTGCCATTTACCGTCTGAGACGCGATGATCGATGGAAAATGGCTTGAAGAAACATCCTTTGTAGCCTCCGTTAAGTCCAAAAACTGATCGGCAAGCTGCGGCGCCCAAACCACATCTGTCTGATAAACGTCGATATCAGCATTCCCTGCGGCAAACCATAATCGGTATTGGCTGAACTGTTCGCTACTTGATGGCGGCATGGAGACAATATGAACTTTGTTGCCTGTCGCCTTTTCAAATTTGGCAATCTGTTCCGTCAGAAATTGAATATTATTGCCGGTTGAATTTGCGGCAATCGAAATATCAGCTGCTTGGGCAAACGTGGTCACATAGCCGAATGCGACGCAGGCGATGAGTGCACCTTTTAAAGCCATCGTCCTTCTTTCCTCCCATCCACTCTACTGGCAGATTTCAAAAATCGAAAACGGTTTGGATCCTAAAAAGGTTACAGAAGCCCACTTTACTGTCAAGTCGCAGTTTAGTAACAGTAGATTTCTGGGAGCGATAATGAATTTAGTTATTGAAAATCATCTTGTTATGGCGACACGATCAAAAAGATCGAGTCCGATTGGCTCACAGCAAAAACTGCGTCCTAGATTTTTTTTGAAAACGGTTTGACTCAGTCACACCTTTCTAAGAGGATGGAAAACCGCTTCTCCTTGTGCAATTGTGAATAAGGAGCAACTCGTTATAATCGGCTCGGCAAAGCTACCCTCTGAAAACCAATAGACCAATGAAACTTCGCGAATTCGCCAAACTTATTCGGCTCTCCCCGACCACCGTCAGTCGCGCACTGAGCGGATATCCTGAAGTAGCAGAATCCACGCGTAAACGCGTAATCGCAGAGGCTGCAAGACTCGGATACCGACCCAACGTCAACGCAGTGCGTTTGGTGACGGGTCGAGCGGGCGCTGTCGGAGTGGTCATGGGACGCAACAGCGAGTTTCATTTCGCGGAATTCATGCGCGGGATGGCTGAGCGGCTTAGCCAGGACGAAGTTGATATTCTTGTCAGTCCTATTGCCAGTAACGGAACTGACGACGAGGTGGATATCTGTCGTCGTCTTGCGACCAGCCGACGGGTTGATGCCATTATTGTTACATCGCCAAAACCGAACGATGAAAGAATTCGTCTGCTCGATCAGCTCGGAATGCCATTTCTTGTCCACGGCCGTTCAGAAATCGAGATACCTCATGCTTGGCTTGATATAGACAATGACGGCGCGGTCTACCGATCAACTGCACACCTGCTTGACCTTGGTCACAGTCGGATAGCGATGATCAATGGTCGATATGGTTTCACTTTTTCACTTCATCGGGATGCGGGATATCGCCGCGCGCTTGAAGAGAGAGGGGTCTCTTTCGATCCCGCTCTCGTGGAGCATTGTGATTTTACCGATGAAGCGGGCTATCGCATCGCACTGAAGTTGCTAGACTCCGAGTTGAGACCAACTGCATTTATTGCCGGTTCGATGATGTCAACCTTGGGTATTTATCGTGCTGCACGTTCAGTCGGATTGGAGATCGGGAAAGACATATCTGTAGTTGCCCATGATGATGTCATATCCTTCCTAAGCGCTGACAATATGGTTCCTTCACTGACCGCAACACGGTCTTCCATGCGCTTGGCAGGAAAAAGATGTGCGGACCTTGTGATGGAGATGCTGGACGGAAGGATCGCCACAGATATTCAAGAGTTGTGGCCGGTGGAACTGATTTTAAGGGAGTCCGCTACCCGCGCTCCCTATTGAGATGAGGAAATGGCGAATGAAGTCTGAGGAATGTCTCACCTTCTCCGAACACTTATGGGCGTGGCGCAGGGTGTCAGCCTTCACACCCTTACGTTTTTGATCGCAAAATATTGCTATTGAGCACAAGGTAGGCGAGCAAACCGATAAGCAGCCCCCAGAATGCGCCGCCAATTCCAAAAAGCTTTATATTTGCAGCCGAGGCAAGGAACGTAATCACTGCCGCTTCTCGGGTTGATGGTTCAGACACTGCTCCAGCAAGACTGCCACCGATCGTGCCCAGCAAAGCGAGACCAGCAAGTGTCGTGATAAACGTGGAAGGGAAAGCCATAAACACGGCCGCAAGCGTTACGCCGAATATTCCGACGAGAATATAGAACAATCCAGCGGCAATCCCAGCGATCCAACGCTTCGACGGGTTTTCATGTGCCTCATTTCCTGTTGCAATCGCAGCGGTGATCGCCGCCAAGTTAAAGGCATGTGATCCGAATGGGGCCATGATAAGTGACCCGAGGCCTGTGACAGTGACGATAGGATCAGCACTTGTCTTAAAGCCGTCGTTTCTCAGAACAAGCATCCCAGGCACGTACTGGCCCGTAAGGGTGATGAGAAACAAGGGTAGCGCCATCGACAACGAAGCATTGAGCGAGAACACAGGCATCGTGAATATAGGGACAGCAAATTCCAGGCTCACTTCCGAAAAAGCAATCTTATCTTGTAAAACCAGAAATGATATTCCGACGATAAGAATACCGACCACTGCGTAGCGTGGAATGATGCGTTTCAGGATTATATAGGATGCGATCAGTAAGGTAACCAACACCGGATCCATGGTCGCACCCCCGAAAGCCCCAATTCCAAACTGCAAGAGAACGCCCGCGAGCAGTGCGGAGGCTATCGGCTGCGGAATTAAGCGAACGACCCGCTCAAAGTAGCCTGACAATCCAAGTACAATGAATGCGATTGCCGATAGGATGAATGCCCCTACTGCTTCACGATACGGGGTTGTCGCAAGGGCGGTAACTAGAAATGCTGCTGCCGGTGTTGACCAGGCCGTGATAATCGGCTCGCGAAAGCGCATGCTGAGATATATCCCTGTTATCCCAACACCTATCGAGACTGACCAGACCCAGGAAGCAGTGAGATCAGGGCTTAGGCCGGCAACCTTAGCGGCCTGAAACACAAGTATAAATGTCCCACCGTAATTGACGATCACCGAAACCAAACCGGCTATAATTGGATGAGGCAGATCGCGCAGACTGATGGTGGATGTCGAAGCTGTGGACGGCAAGAGAATATCTCCGGAATTTTGGCATTTGCGAACAGGTTCACATTGACAGGTAACGGGTGATTGGTCTGATGTATCCATCCACTTTCTGTCTGAAGGACCATCCAATTGTTCAAGCATGCCCAGTTGGAAACTGTAAAAGCCTGGATCGCTCTGCCAGCAAATGCAGCGATGCCGCTGCATGCACGCATACAGCGTGCCATCCGGCAGTTGATTATCGACGGTGCCTTGTCCTCAGGTCGACCCCTTCCAGCGTCCCGCATGTTGGCGAAGTCGCTTCAAGTGTCGCGCGATACGGTCGAGGCAGCTTACACTCAGCTTCATGCTGAAGGTTTCATCGACCGGAGGGTTGGCAGCGGCAGCTTTGTTGCTGAGATGAGCGAATTGCTGTCTCATCAATGCTCTCAGAACCGCGTCGTGCCAACGCGTAACCCAGGAAAGCTAAGTAGACGTGGCAACGTCATGGCCCGCAATGGCGGCGTGCGAGAAGCATCATTTCCTCGCCCTTTTTCGCCGGGAGTGCCGGAAACTCGGGCATTTCCGTTAGCTCTTTGGGAACGATTAGAGCGGCAGGTGCGAAAAGAATATGGTGTGCAAACGCTTACGCATGGCGACCCGCAGGGGAGCGAACGTTTACGAAAAGCCGTTGCCGATTATGTCAATCTTGAGCGAGGCGCTCGAGCCACTGCAGAGCAAGTACTGATCTTAACTAGCTCTCAACAAGCTCTGTCACTTTGTGCAAATGTCTTATTCGATCCCGGCGATCGAATTTTCATCGAGGATCCTGCATATCACGGCGCCCGTAAAGCCTTTGAGGCAGCTGGACTTGAGTGCATGCCGGTCCGCGTCGATGAGAATGGGCTTGTCGTCGAGGAGATGCTTGGTTCGGATGTTCAGACCAAGGCAGTCTTTCTCACACCCTCCCATCAGTTTCCCACCGGGGCAACGTTATCCCTTGAACGACGATTGTCAATTATCGAATGGGCTCGGAAAAATCAGACCTGGGTTATTGAAGACGATTACGACAGCGAATTTCATTACGCGGGAAAACCAACTGCCTGCGTGCAGGGGTTGGACGCAGGCGAGCAGACAATTTATATAGGGACATTCACAAAGTCGCTTTTTCCAGGTTTGCGTATTGGCTACGTTGTTCTGCCACCAGCCTTGGTTCAACCGATGACATCCGCCCGAACGCTCTTTGATGGTCATTCAGCTTTAACATCACAATTAACACTCGCGCGTTTCATGGAAGGGGGCCATTTTGGGGCTTATGTCCGCACAATGCGTATCCTTTACGCAAAACGTCTCAGCATCCTGACCGATCTCATTTCCAAGCACCTGTCAGAGTATCTGACGACAAATGTTCCAACAGGCGGCCTGCAATTGGCTTGCACACTCACCGGCCGCCTTTCTGAAGCGTCGTTGATTGAGGCCGGCCGTCGCGCTGGTATCGATCTTTTGGGGCTGTCGCACTTATACATGTGCGATCGCCCTCCAGCAGGTATATTAATGGGCTTTGCGGCCTATACCCCCGGGGAACTCGAAGCAGCCGTGAAGAAGCTGGCGATCTCTATTGAAGATTTGACAGTGAACCGCATTCAAGGTCTGAAGTGAGCAGAAATTGGTCTGCCATTGCAGTTAAAATTGGCGGGGAAGTGCGGACCAAATAGGCGATATAGTGAGGCCTGCATAACGTCGACTTGCCAGCGAGTTTTCCTATGGAAGTGTCTTATGATGGTTGTCTCACTGATGAAGACATCAAGCGGTTTGGGAATGATCCTGCGGCTAGGTTCCGTGAAAATCTTCAGGAACTGCAAGAAAGAATTCTGGTGTGCGCTCAAAGCAACTCTCGCCAGTCACAGGAAGTTCGGCTTCTCCCTGTGACAAAAACTGTCCCTGGTCATATTTTGCGGTTCGGATTTGCCGCAGGTATCAGGGCTTTTGGGGAAAACAAGATTCAGGAAGCACTGCAAAAGCAAGACATTCTGTCCGATCTTGATATTGATTGGACAGTTATTGGTCACCTTCAATCAAATAAGGCCAAGCATCTGATCCGGTTCGCATCTGAGTTTCACGCGCTCGATAGCCTGAAATTGGCGCATGAACTCAATCGCCGACTAACCGCTTCCAACCGCACGCTTAAAGTGTACATCCAGGTCAATACATCAGGAGAGCCGAGCAAGTATGGTCTCCAACCAGATGAGCTTTTACCTTTTCTCGAGCGACTTCACGAATATCCTCAGCTTAAGCCTCAAGGCCTCATGACGCTTGCAGTCTTCGATCCAGATCGTGTTCGCGTCCGGGAATGTTTTCGGCGCCTTCGTCTCCTGCGCGATAACGCCATTTCGATACATAAAGAGATTAAAGGGCTTTCGATGGGGATGAGCGGCGACTTTGAAATCGCGATTGCAGAAGGTGCGACCGTGGTGCGCATAGGCCAAGCCATTTTCGGAACCAGACCCTCTGGAGGCGCGGTCTACTGGCCTGGGTATGTGGGTTCTCCCAGCTAACAAAACAACGAACAAGACTGGCGGTAGAATCTGTCCGCATCGCCCGACAAAACCCGGAAAACTCACGCTTAGCAGCGAGCGCGTCCCTCTCATCGATGGAAAGTCTTACTAAAACATCCCTTAAGTGAGGTGAAGATCAGAGCCCTCACCCCATATTCGTTCGGCTCGAATGACAAAAGGTCCGTTTTGGTCGATGTGTCTGATATTGCATCGAACAAGAATTCTCCGGCATCAAAGATCAGAGGTCGTCGATGCTAGATTTCGATGCTTTCAATTGATAGGTCGCGACGCCTTGCGGATAGGATCAGGCAAATTTTTAAACCCGGCTGAGACTTTGAGCCTCATGGCCAGCCCGTCTGGATCGGGGCTGACCATTTGAGCCTTAGCAACATCTAAAGCCGCCTTTTCCCCCATAGCGTACTTCCTGGCGCTCCCGGAAGAACTCAGCATAACTCATTGGCGTAGTTTCAGGATGGTTCTCCGTAAAATGTCGAACATAATTGTCATAGTCTGGTACGCCGATCATCAGCCTTGCCGTTTGGCATAAGCATTTTCCTGCTCGTAGCATTGTGTCAAACATGAATGTGTCCTTTCGGGAATTTCGTTGCATCAATGCTGATGTGCCAGCTGTGCCTCCCAATTTTCTGGTAGCCGCTCATATGGGACTTCACGAATGCTCGGCTCTTTTTTGCGCCACGCAATCATCGCCGTCTTCACCGAAAAGACTGCAAGCACAATAACAACAATCATAAAGAATGCTGTTAACGTGCCATTGATATAGTTGGCGAGCGCGTCGTGAGGGGTTTTAGCGTTACGTGCGGCTGCAAAGAAACCAATCTTCTCACTGAAGATTTTCTGCCAACCCGCAGTCATCGTGCAGATAAACAGCCAGATCGCCGGAAGGAGAGCCACAAAGACGTAACGCTCGCGTTTCATTTTTACCAGTACCACCGCACAGAGCATCAACGCCATCCCGGCCAGCATCTGATTTGCGATGCCAAATAGCGGCCATAACGTATAGATCCCACCCTTTGGATCGATCGCGCCCTGATAAACAAAATATCCCCAGCACAAGACAACCAACGCTGTCGCAAGGACATTGGCATACAGACTGTCAGTTCGGCGCAGATTTGGGTTCATCATTCCCAAGAGGTCTTGCAGCATAAAACGCGCAGATCTTGTCCCCGCATCGACTGCCGTTAGGATGAACAGAGCTTCAAACAGGATCGCAAAATGGTACCAAAATGACATATTCAGCCAGCTGCCAAGCGCATTGTGAAGAATATGCGCGATCCCTACAGCAAGGGTGGGTGCACCGCCTGCCTTGGCGACGATCGATGTTTCGCCGACATCCTGGGCGATAGCCTGCAGCGCCTCAGGCGTGATATGAAATCCCCAATTGCTGACCACTGTGGCTGCCGATTGTAGAACGTCTTGTGTACCTGCCGGCGCCAGGACGGCCAAAGGCGTATTCATTGCAAAGTAAATGCCAGGATTGATTACGCAGGCGCCAATCAAGGCCATGATGGCGACAAAGGATTCCATCAGCATGCCGCCGTAGCCAATGTAACAACTCTGGTCCTCGTTCGCCAACATCTTGGGCGTGGTTCCCGATGATATCAGCGCGTGGAAACCCGAGACAGCACCGCAGGCAATGGTGATGAAGAGAAATGGAAAGATGTCGCCGCTCCACACGGGACCAGTTCCGTCCGTGAAACGTGTTAAGGCCGGCATTTCAAGGACTGGACGTAGAATAACTATTCCCACCGCCAGAGCGATAATCGTGCCAATCTTCAGAAAAGTCGACAGATAGTCTCGGGGTGCTAAAAGCAGCCACACGGGCAAAACAGCCGCAACGAAACCATAAACGATGATAATTCCGGTAAGCGTCGTCGCTTCAAAAGTGAACAAGGATGCATAGGCGCTGTCTTTGATCCAGCCTCCAGAAACGATTGCGAAAAGCAATAAAACAACGCCGATAAGGGAGACTTCGCCGACCCGACCCGGCCGGAGGTAGCGAAGATAAATCCCCATGAAAAGGGCGAGCGGGATGGTGAAACCGACAGTATAGGTCCCCCACGGGCTTTCAGCGAGCGCCTTCACCACGACCATGGCAAGTACACCCAATATGATGATCATGATCATGAAACAGGCAACAAGCGCAATGACGCCTGCGACATTTCCCATCTCTTCGCGGACCAGCTCGCCGAGCGATCGGCCATCACGCCGGGTGGATATGAACAGGATCATAAAGTCTTGCACGGCACCGGCCAGTACACAGCCCGCCAGAATCCACAGCATTCCGGGCAGATAGCCCATTTGCGCGGCTAAAACCGGGCCGACCAAAGGTCCCGCGCCAGCAATTGCCGCGAAATGGTGTCCATAAAGAATATGCTTATCGGTGGGGACATAATCGAGCCCGTCATTATGCCTGAATGCAGGTGTCATGCGTGTCGAATCCGCCCGCAGCACCGAATTGAGGATAAAAATGCCGTATAGCCTGTAGGCGATGAAGTAGATGCATACAGCGGCGATAACGATCCACATTGCATTAATCGGTTCATCGCGGTTGAGCGCGATAAACCCTAACGAGAATGCACCGACGATTGCAATGACGGCGAGAATAAAAATGGTTAAAGCTGATTTCGGTCTTGAGGTTTGCATGCGTGTCCTCGTTCAAAAAACAGAGAAAGCCCGACCACCCCAAACCTGAAAGACAAGATAATATTTGTCAATCAAACGTCGTCGTCACGACAACAACCTTGGGCGAAAGCCGGTCAAACTTCAAAATCCGTAAGCGCAGTAGAGGTTTTTTCAGTCAGCAAGACCGATGTTAGCTAACCGGCGCTTGATGCAACAGCAGACTTGATTGCAATAATTGAAACCTCTATGAAACCAGTACTTTTGCGAGACACTTGGCTGGCGTGAACCCTCGTCGTCAGTTAAACCAACATTGAGATAGCGATGACCCTTTATCAAGATTACCTGGCTGAGATCAAAAGCAGAGAACCTCAGGGCCTTGCCCCCAAGCCAATTGACGACGGCGGGCTCATTGCTGAAATCATTACTTTGATCGAAGATACTGGAAACGCACTTCGTTCAGAAGCTTTGAAATTCTTCATATACAACACCTTGCCGGGCACCACGAGCGCCGCAGGCGTCAAGGCAGCCTTCTTGAAGAAGATCATCCAGGGCGCATCAGTTGTTGAAGAGATATCGCCACAATTTGCACTGGAACTGCTCTCGCATATGAAGGGCGGCCCCTCCATTGAAGTGCTTCTTGACATCGCACTGAGCGATGGCGACGCTATGGCTCAGGCGGCCGGTGAAATCCTTAAAACCCAGGTATTCCTCTACGACGCAGATATGTTCCGTCTTCGTGACGCATTTCAGGCTGGAAACTTGATCGCAAAAGACGTGCTCGAAAGCTACGCGAAGGCTGAGTTTTTCACGAAGCTTCCCGATGTCGATGATGAAATCAAGGTCGTAACTTTTGTTGCCGCCGAAGGCGATATCTCAACTGACTTGCTCTCACCAGGAAATCAGGCGCATTCGCGCTCGGATCGTCAGTTGCATGGACAGTGCATGATCACGCCTGAAGCGCAGGCAGAAATCGTTGCACTGCAAAAGCAGCATCCCGACAAGCGCGTCATGATGATTGCTGAAAAAGGCACGATGGGTGTCGGATCTTCGCGCATGTCCGGCGTTAACAATGTCGCTCTTTGGACAGGCAAGCAGGCAAGCCCTTATGTGCCTTTCGTCAATTTTGCACCGATCGTCGCTGGAACCAACGGGATCTCGCCGATTTTTGCAACGACTGTCGATGTAACTGGCGGTATTGGGCTCAATCTGAAGAATTGGACCAAAAAGCTCGGCGAAGATGGCAAGCCTATCCTGAACAATGATGGAAATCCCATCCTCGAGCAGCAATACGCGGTCGATACAGGAACTGTGCTCAGCATCGATGCCAAAAACAAGAAGCTGCGCGATGAGGCTGGCAATGAGCTTGTTGATATTGCTTCTGCATTCACTCCCCAGAAGATGGAGTTCATGAAGGCTGGCAGTTCCTATGCCATCGTCTTTGGCAAAAAACTCCAGACGTTTGCGGCCCAGACGCTTGGCATACCGGTCACACCGGTCTTTGCACCCAACAAGGAAATCACCATTGAAGGCCAAGGCCTGACAGCCGTAGAAAAGATATTCAACCGCAACGCGGTCGGAGTTACCCCTGGCAAGGTTCTGCACGCGGGTTCGGACGTACGCGTGAAAGTGAATATTGTTGGCTCTCAGGATACAACCGGCCTGATGACCGCTCAGGAACTTGAAGCGATGGCGGCGACGGTGATTTCACCGCTGGTCGACGGCGCTTATCAGTCTGGCTGTCACACTGCATCCGTTTGGGATAAAAAGGCGCAGGCCAATATTCCTAAGTTGATGAGCTTCATGAATAATTTCGGCCTCATAACCGCCCGCGATCCAAAGGGCGTTTATCATTCCATGACCGATGTCATCCATAAAGTCCTCAACGACATCACCGTTGACGACTGGGCGATCATCATCGGCGGGGACAGCCATACACGCATGTCAAAGGGCGTGGCTTTCGGCGCAGATTCCGGAACGGTGGCCCTTGCGCTGGCAACGGGCGAAGCAACAATGCCGATCCCGCAATCCGTGAAAGTCACGTTCAAGGGCTCGATGCAGCCACACATGGATTTCCGTGATGTGGTTCATGCGACGCAGGCTCAGATGCTTAAGCAGTGTGGCGACAATGTCTTCCAGGGTCGCATTATCGAAGTCCACATCGGGACACTGCTAGCGGACCAGGCGTTTACCTTCACTGACTGGACGGCAGAGATGAAGGCAAAGGCCTCTATCTGCATCTCTGAAGATGAAACACTTATCGAGTCGCTGGAAATTGCAAAATCCCGCATTCAGATCATGATCGATAAGGGGATGGAGAACGCGGCTCACACGTTGCAGGGACTGATCTCCAAGGCGAATGCGCGCATTGATGAAATCCGCTCGGGCAAAAAGCCGGCTTTGGCGCCAGACAATGATGCGAAATATTTCGCTGAAGTCGTCGTAGACCTCGACCTGATTGACGAACCGATGATCGCGGATCCGGACGTTAATAATGCCGATGTTTCAAAGCGCTATACCCACGATACCATTCGCCCGGTATCCTATTATGGCGGAACGAAGAAAGTTGACCTTGGTTTTGTTGGCTCTTGCATGGTGCACAAAGGCGATATGAAAATTGTCGCCCAGATGCTCCGAAACATCGAAAAGGCCGAAGGCAAAGTCGAGTTCAACGCACCATTGGTTGTTGCAGCTCCGACCTATAACATTATCGACGAACTCAAAGAGGAAGGCGATTGGGAAATATTGCAGCGCTACTCCGGCTTCGAATTCGACGATCAGATGCCAAAGAATGCAGCACGCACAGTTTATGAGAACATTCTCTATCTAGAACGGCCGGGTTGCAATCTTTGCATGGGGAACCAGGAAAAGGCCGAAAGGGGCGACACTGTACTTGCGACGTCGACACGACTCTTCCAGGGTCGCGTTGTTGAAGATACAGCAGAGAAGAAGGGGGAATCCCTTCTCGCGTCAACACCGGTCGTTGTGCTTTCAGCAATCCTTGGCCGCACGCCAAGTCCTGAAGAGTACAAGGCTGCGGTCGAAGGCATCGATCTGACAAAGTTTACGCCGCCAAAATCCCCATTGCTGGACACTCTCTCCGTCCACTACTAAACATTCCGATCTCATTTAGATCATGCCCTCCCCCACTTTAATTGCGTTCACGCAGTTAAAGTGGGGCTAAATACACGTGGGCAAGACAACGCGATAATTCTTTCTTTAAAATGGTGAAGCCATTTGCAGCGCTTGCCTCACTTCGTCAGTATGGCGTCAAAGGCTTCGAACCAGTAACTGAGCCGACTAATTCCACGAGCGACCTCAGCCGGCCAGCTCGGCGGCGTTACCAATTCCAATAGGTTGCTCTTCGGCATTCCCGGCAATGCACCGTCGGCGTATCTCGCGCCGAGGATCAAGAAGCTGTTAGCATATTACCTTAGAGAAGCAGACTAGAGCAGTTTCGCTGCCGACTTGGTAAGCGTTATGCCGCCAATAGGCGCTTTCGAGAGCTGCAAGTCACCGCCTGTTAGCGTTTCCAGTTGTTGGGCGGCAACTGCCAAGTCTGAAAAGTTTTGTTTTCCCATAGTGCCCGATACAGCGGTCTCGACCGGCGCTCGCATTGCTGCGAGCCTCTTCAAGCTCTGCAGCCGGGCTCTCGACCTTTATAGATACCTCCTGAGCGGCTTTGCCGTGAGGTTCAGCCACGCGCCGCTGAATAACATCATTTGTCATCTGCCTTGATGCATTCTGGCGATGCGAATTTAAAACACCTGCTGGATAAGCGAAGTCTGTGATCGCCCCTTAGCTAGCACTTGTACGAACGATTCATGTTTGGCATTTTTCAAAACTTGTATGACCAACCTTGGAGGGAGAGTGGATGGAAGAAATGGTGGAAGGAACTAGAGTATATACAAGGCGAAACGGCACCTTTGTTGCGGAGGTAGTGGTAAACCGACGAGTGGTATGGCGACGACAGGGCTATAGATCTCAACAAGAAGCACAGGCGGAAGCTGACCGAAAGTGGACAGATATCAAGCGCAACCGCTGAATCTGATCAACCTAAAGCAATTCAAGTCCCTTGTAGTGGCTTGAGCCTCACTCAAGGGCGGCGCTGTGATCAATCTTCTCCCATTCCGATAGATCAATGATTAGCCCACCACGCACAAAGTGATTGGCCATATCCAACCAAAGCGACGTCGCACTCGCTCTTGCAAGCGTGACCTGATTACCGTGATTGAACTATTTTCGCATCCTCGCGTTCTTCAAAAGGGCAGGTTCAGCGCGAAAGGGAAGTCATTTGAAACACGCCTCTGTTACTGAAAAAAGAAAACTGAGAGAAGCTTTCCCTTACTGGCAAAAAACCCCGAATATTAGCGTGCGTTCGAAGCGCTATCCTACACGCCGACATTACGATGTGGTTGTGGTTGGTGGGGGCATCAGCGGCGCCCTCGTCGCCCATGCGTTAATCGATGGGAAGCGAACAATTGCCGTAATCGATCGCCAAAAGCCTGTGCTTGGAAGCACGATCGCAAGCACAGCCATGCTTCAGCACGAGATCGACGTTCCGCTTTATAAGTTAAAGAAAATGATCAAGGCTGAAGATGCAGAGCGGGTTTGGCTCCGATCTGCCGCCGGCGTCAAAGGGCTTATAGAGCTCGTCAAAAATCTTGATATTTCCTGTAGTATGCAACCCAAGAAAGCCCTTTACCTTGCAGGCGACGACTACGGGTCGCGAGCATTGATTTCTGAAGTGGAAGCGCGAAAGGCTATCGGTCTTGATGCTACACTGCTTGATCGTACTGCGCTTATGCGCAGATTTGGCGTTGATCGAGAGGCCGCAATAAAAAGCAATATTTCTGCTTCAGCCAATCCCGCTCAACTGGCAGCGGGGATTTTGCGGGTTTGCGAAAAGCAGGGCGTTGAGATTATCTCGGACACTGAGATTACCGACTTTGTCGAGATCAATCACAAGGTTGCGCTCGCAACTTCCATGGGAAACGTCCTCAGTACCTCGCATGTGGTGTTTTGCACCGGTTACGAGTTCCTAAAATCGCTGGCCAATAAAGAACACCAGATTATATCAACCTGGGCGATCGCCAGCCGACAGGCCGCCAAGGCGCCGGAATGGCTGCGGGACTACCTGGTCTGGGAAGCCTCCGATCCCTATCTCTATTTCCGTAGCGGTCCCGATGGCAGGATTATTGCAGGTGGCGAAGATGAACCGTCAGACGACGCATTCGAAGATGAGAAAAAGCGCTCTCAGAAGAGTTCAACGATTGCAAAAAAAGTCGGATCTTTGCTGGGATTTGACATGGGAAACCCCGATTACAGCTGGTCGGCAGCTTTCGGTTCAACGAAGCTCGGAACACCGATGATCGGAGCGGTACCAGGTCATGCTAACGTCTATGCAGCAATGGGATATGGCGGAAACGGGATCACATTCAGCAAAATAGCCTCAGAGATTATTGCTTCGATGCTTGCAGGCAAGGACGACCCAGATGCCGATGTCTTTGCTTTCAGATGAGTTTTTTTAAAGGAAAACCCATTCCTGACCGTCCCAATGACGACTATTGGAACTATTTTTGTGACAGTAAGTTAGTCTTCAGATGTGTTTGCCCGTCTAATGGTAAAGCGCCGAGACACAAGTGTTGAATTTTATCCCGCAACGTGAAGTCAGACCCAACTGCAGGGGAATGAAGAGCATGAATTCTAAAAGCACCGATCCACTCACCCAGGATGAAGATATCAAGTTTCTGGCGGAAAATACCGACCTTTCGCCCCTGCAAGCAAAAGATATGATCGAAAAACATGGTCGTGATCGCAAGGTACTCCTTGAGGAAGCCAAAAAATTCAAAGCAGAGAGCTAATCAGTTCCCTTTTTTTGGCAGCAGCCTTCATAACAGTTTTTACTGACTGGTTCCCACATGAAGGAGCCATTTCAACGTGATGCGTTCACCTTCGTCTAGCAGGGGTGCAACGAGACGCTGCTTTGATGCAAGCTCAGCCTCGTCATGCAAAAGATCGTCTTCCCACTGTTTTAGAACCAAGGGATGAATATAAGAGCTTCGGCAGACCGCTCTGGTATTGCAAAGTTGCTGCGCGATTTTGTCGATCTCACAGTTAAGCATCTTTTTGCGTGCCGCGGTCGTCGACGGTCGCTCCAAAGCGATCAATCCTTTAAAGGCAGAGGATGTGGCAGCCCATGTTCTGAAATGCTTGGAGGTAAACTCCGCGTGGGTTGCATTGCGCAAATATGCGTTGATGTCTTGCGATGATATTGCGTGACGCTGTCCAGCCTCGTCAAGGTATTGAAATAACTGTTGTCCGGGCAGTTCTTGCAAGGAACGAATGATCTTCGAAATCCTTCTATCTGAGATTTTCAAATTCCAGTCCTTGCCGGATTTCCCTTTGAATATAAGACGCAACTCACCGCTTTCTTCTCGAAGATGGCGGTTGCGCAAAGTGGTCACTCCAAAGCTTTTATTGTTACGCGCATAGTCGATATTTCCAACGCGCAGCAATAGCCGATCCATCAACCAAATGACGGTTGCAATGACCTTGTCGCGGCTAAATGCGCGTCGCCGCATATCCTTATCTACTCGTCGACGCAAATCACTGAGACCGCTTGCAAAACCGGCAAGATTTGCGAATTTTGAGTTTCCCTGCAAAAGGGTCCAATCCGCGTGATAGCGATATTGCTTTCGACCCCTAACGTCGCGCCCCGTCGCCTGAATATGACCTCTTGGATTTTGACAAATCCAAACATCCTTCCATGCGGGTGGGATGACTATTTTTGCGATACGCTCCTTGTCTTCAAACGAGAGAGCTGCACCTTTTGCGTTTAAATATTGAAACCCCTTGCCTCTTTTCAGGCGTCGAATGCCAGGTTCTTCGTCACTCACATAGACCAGTTCGCCCAGCGATAACATTTCTTCGTGCTCCGACGGCGGAGAAGTTCTCTCTAACAAATTTCACCTCACCAAGGCAGCTGCGCTCAGACTGTCGCCACTAACTCTCGAGAGGCGTTGGAGGTTCCTCAGAGTCATCGAAATGCGGAACCAAGCCCCGTTTTATGAGTTCACTTGGCGAGTGAGAAGGAGCAAGGTTGTGCCGAATGCTTTTTGGAAAGGCTATCTCAAGCTGTCGTTGGTGACTTGTGCCGTCGAACTGCGGCCAGCAACGAGCGAGAGTGAGAGAGTTCGATTTCACACCTTGAACGAGAAAACCGGCAATCGTGTGATAAGCCGTTACATTGATCAGGTCACAAAAAAGCCCGTGCGCGACGAGGATCAGGCTAAAGGCTATGAGAAGGCTGAGGGCGGATATATTATTCTCGATGATGATGAGTTGGAGCAGGTGGCGCTCGAGAGTACGAAAACCATTGATATCGATAAATTCGTGCCCCAGGACCGTATCGGGTGGATTTGGTATGATAAACCGCATTTCCTCACTCCCGCCGACAAAATTGGTGCCGAAGCTTTCGCGGTTATTCGTGAAGCCATGCACCAATCAGCCGTCTATGGCGTCGCGCGCTTGGTTATGTATCGGCGTGAACGTGCTGTATTATTAGAACCGCGTGAGCGTGGCATTGTGCTCTGGACACTTCGATATGGCGATGAAGTTCGAGATAAGCAGGAATACTTCGCTAAGATCGAAGACAAGGATCCGGAAAAGAAAATGTTTTCAATGGTCCGGAAATTAATTAAGGCCAATACCGAGGAATGGAACGGCGATGTTTTGCAGGACCCGGTTCAAAAAAACCTCAAGCGGATGATCGCCAACAAAAAGAAGAAAAAGAAAAACGTTCCTTCTACAAAGAAGGAGGACGCCTCCCCTAAAAGCGATGGCAAGGTGGTCAATATAATGGATGCTTTGCGTAAGAGCCTTGCAAAAGAAACCAAAGGATAATTGGGCGCGCAATTGCCCGTTAGACGGACCAGGCTCCCAAAAGAGGCTCCACGTTGTGAGGAAAATTCTAAGGTTGAAATAGATTAAAGTGACTAGCCAGATTCTCAGCTTGCCTTTTTTGTCGTGGATTTCTTGGAGGTTGATCGCGACTTCTCATTTCCACTCTTAAGGCCAGCGCTCTTGCGCAGTGCCTCCTTAAGATCAATAACAGTAGCTGATTTTGGCTCGGCAGGTTTCTTGAACGGTTTACCTGCCATCTTAGCCTTAATAAGTTCTGCCAGGGCAGCATCGTAGCGATCATCGAAGGTGCCGGGGTCAAATTCTCCTAGTTTCGTCTTTATAATGTGGCCAGCAAGTTCAAGCATTTCCTTATCAAACTTGAAGGTTCCGAGATCTGAAAATGCGTCCCGCGCGGACCGCACTTCGTAATCGAAGTTGAGTGTGGTTGCGACAAGCCCATCGTCATATGGACGGATCAGTAACTTTCTTGCCCGCCGGAAAAGGACTGCTTCGGCGACAGCTGCAACCTTTTCTGTACGCATACCCTCGCGGATTAGCGCGAAAGCCTCGTCGTCGTCGGTGGGAGCGAGATAATAGGGACGATCCAGATAAATATCGTCAATCGCATCGCATTTTACGAAATTGAGCACATTCAGCGTTTTATCGTTCTCAGGAAGTGCCGTCGCAATCTCTTCATCATCGAAGCTGACATAGTTTCCTGAGGATACTTCGTATCCCTTGATTTGCTCATCACGTGGCACAGGCTTCCCGGTGTCACTATCCACGAACTCACGGTTCAGTCTGTTCCCGGTCTTGCGATTGACCAGGTGAAAGGACACTCGGTCTGAAGTTGAAACCGCGGTGAAAAGCGCAACGGGGCATAAGAGCTGATCGACTTTTAGCTGGCCTTTCCAGTTTGCACGAGGCGACATCATTCAAGCTCCGTCTTCATGAGAGGACATATTGCGTGTTTTGCCGAGATACCGGGCGTATAGGAACCCACACGCGACCAACAAGGGAAGCCCAAGCAACACAATCCAGATAAAAAGCGCTCCCATTTTAAACTCCTCGATGTGACGGGGAAGTTTCGATTTAACCTTTATACCGCGTGATGGTTCCAGAACTCGGCCATTTCTGCTGAACAAAAGGGCCGCGTGGGCGCTTGATGCCCAAAACAACAATCTGTTCCAATGGCAAGGCACTGCGTATGGCGTCTACCGCACCAAACCGACCATTTTCAGCTCTTTGGGAACGAAATCGGGCCACAGGCGTTTTGTACCAATTCTCGTATCGGGACGGTTACAATGCAAAATATCGACAGCAAAGACAGGCTGATCCTCGCTCTGGCTTCACTTTTGCGGGCTGAGCGAGAAACGCGCGGCGCGCTGGAAGCTGCACTTGAAAACGATGATGTTTCGCCGGAGACTTTGCGTGCTATCCTGTCTGATCCGGTTCCGGTCATTACACAGGAAGACGTTGATTTTGCTGAGAAATTTGCGATGTCGAGGTATTTTTCGGACATCAACCGGAATGCGCAACGCGCCTTGACGGAAAAAGGGACGCAATAGCGATGTAAGGAAGCAGACTAGAGGATGGCCCGTCGAACCCATTTTCATTCCACGGCCTCTTCATGCAGTTGCGGTCCACAAAAATCAAGCTAGTCTATATCGAGCTCAATGACGTCACAGCTTTGCATCAATTATCGCTGTGTCTTATTCATTATGATTTATTTACTTTGGGGAGAAACAGGTGAGCGAGAAGGATAATTTGAAGGCTGCTTCATTGAGTTCGACATTGGAAGCATCGACGCCCGAGAACAAAGACATCACTCGATCTGTAACCTGCAAAGAATTGATGGAAACCATGGACTGGACCACAAGCCCTCTCGGCCCAGTTGAACAATGGTCGCCAGAATTGCGCTCAACGCTTGACCTGATACTTCCTGCTCATGCCCAGATCGTCATTTTCTGGGGGCCTGAGTTCATAGCGCTCTATAATGACGCCTACAGCCCAACAATTGGCAACAAACACCCACAGGCTTTTGGTCGCCCGGCCCGCGAAAACTGGTCGGAATTGTGGGACGATCTTGGCCCATTGCTTGAGAATGTGATTGCGACCGGCGAGACATTCTCCGCGGAAAATAGAGCGTTTTATATTGAGCGATTTGGTTATCCCGAGACGGTCTATTTCGACATTTCCTACTCCCCAATCCAGGTATCAGAGAACGGGCCCATGGGAGTGCTTTGCATTGTGAACGAGACGACTAAAAAAGTCGTTGCAGAACGCCAGCTGGCGGAAAACCAGCAGCGACTGGAATTGGTTTTCTCCCAGACCGATGCCGGGATTGCCTTAAGTGATCGCTCGGGCCGCTTCATCAAGATCAATCCGCGCCTTTCGGAGATATCAGGATTCCATCATGAAACTCTCTTAGAGACCGGCCTCGCCAAATTGCTGGTTCCTGGGGACATGGACGAGTACAATGCAGCACTTGAACGGCTTTTTTCATCGGGTGAAAGTTTCGTTCATGTGTTCAACCTTACCCAAGATGGCCAGCGTACATTGCCTGTCAGTTGTTCTGCCAGTCCGGTACGCGACGTTAATGGCACGATCACCCACGCGGTCTGGACTATCCTTGATGTGAGTGAACAGTTGCGGGCGCAAGCCTTGGAAAGCCAATTGGCAGCAATCGTTTCTTCGTCGCATGATGCCATTTTAAGCACCGACCTTGAAATGCGTATCTCGAGTTGGAACGAGGGTGCGCAGCGACTTTACGGTTACACGGCCGAAGAGGTTATCGGAAAAAAAGTGACTATGCTTTTACCGCCCGACCGATTGACCGAAGAAAACGATATTATAGAGCAAATCTCGAGCGGATCTCGCGTTGCTCCGCACGAGACTGTTCGTCTTCACAAGGACGGAACGCGATTGGACGTGCAGTTGACTGTTTCTCCCGTTCGCGACGGTGAAGGGAAGATTGTCGGCGCGTCAAAGACTGCACACGACATAAGTGACAAGCGCAAAGCCCGTGAACTGCAACAGGCGATCCTGCTTGAAATGAAGCACCGCGTTAAAAATGTTCTGGCTACTGTCCAGGCACTTGCACGGCAGACTTTTCGCAATGATACCCATAAGGCTGCGTATGAAACCTTCGAGGCCCGTCTTGCAGCGATGGCGAGAACCCACGACATTCTGGCGGCCGACGGCTGGCAGGCCGCAAAGCTAAACGAGATTATTGAGCAGGCACTTTTGCCTTTCGGCCCAAATAATTTCACAGTTAATGGCCCATCCGTTATCGTTTCATCGCGCGCGGCAATGGCCTTCTCACTTGGACTGCACGAACTGGCCACCAATGCGTCGAAATACGGCGCTCTTTCGGTTTCAGGTGGCCGGGTTAACGTTAACTGGCACGTCGATCTTGAGCAACAGCGCCTGCATTTCGCATGGACTGAACAAGACGGTCCACCCGTTATGAAGCCTAAAGACGCAGGATTTGGCACGAAACTCATCCGGGGCGTACTGGCTGCGGAAATCGACGGCGTGGTGGAACTAAACTACAACGCTCAGGGCTTTGTCTGCTCCATCTCGACAGCGCTTAGCAAAATTTCGCAAATCGATTAACGCAGAAGTGCACGAGAAACAGTGTGCTCGCCAGAATGTGAGTAATGGCTTGTGCCGTTACGAAAGAGTTCACTTGCAAACCAAGATGAACATTGGCGCAGTCCCGCTCAAAATTCTCAACGTCAGACAGAAATCGTTTTTGACAAAAAAACGCTGAATGAAGGAAACATTTTTCTTCCTAGACGGTTTGGTGGCTGCCCGCATGTATGAAGCCTGCGGCTAATGCTACCAAGCTTGTAAGGAGAAGTTCCGATGGCCAGAACGAAAGAACGTAATCTTGAAGATCTCTTCTATGATACGCTCAAAGACATCTATTACGCAGAAAGAAAAATCCTGAAGACGCTTCCTAAGATGGCACGCGCTGCTGCAGACGAAAAATTGAAACTTGCTTTTGAGAAGCACCGCGAGCAAACGGAAACGCATGTCGAACGCTTACAGCAAGTGTTCGAGATTCTTGGCAAACGCGCGCAGGGTAAGACTTGTGATGCGATTGAAGGGATCATCGCAGAAGGTGAGGAAATCATGGAGGAGTTCTCCGATAGTCCTGCGCTGGACGCGGGCCTTATTTCTTCAGCTCAGGCGGTGGAGCACTATGAGATTACTCGTTATGGCACCCTGAAGCGCTGGGCAGAGACTTTGGGCTACAAGGATGCGGCGAAGCTGCTTGATGCCACTTTGCAGGAGGAAGGTCAGACCGATAAGGATCTGACGGGTCTTGCTGAGACTTCGGCCAATAGGACTGCCCAAGCTGCATAAGCTAAGAGATGGCAAACATCGGATCGGATGGTGACCATCTGATCCGATCTGTCCAATTCCTTTCGCAATGTGGGCGGGTGAACTGATTTCGCCTATTTATTGGGACGCGCACGCAAGGAGAATTGTCATGGTCTTCGTTACAGGACTTTTCGACACCTATGATGAAGCTGCTAACGCAGTGCATGCGCTTGCAGAGGCGGGAATTGCGGAAGAGGACACTTGTCTTGTAACGAACAACTTCTCTCAGTGCTCAGGAGAGGTGGCTCAGGGCGACAACTCTAGTTTTGCGCATGAGACCCCTTCGGGACCCTTGTCGACACAGTTAGCTGAGGGCCAGAAATGCAAAACCCTCTCCGCAGTTGGACTTGTCGTACTCCCAGGGATCGGCCAGATTGCAGCCTACGGCTTTCTGACGGCTTCGCTCGCCAGTCTCGCTGGCGCATTCAGCGCTGAGGCGGCGACAGGCAACCTTGTGGACACTCTCGTGCAAAACGGAATATCCGAACGAAGCGCGCACACTGTGTGTGAGGCGTTACGACGGGGCAGTACATTAGTCATCGTGAGATGTAGTGAAAAAGAACAAAAGATTGCCGAAGCGACGCTCGATGATTGGGCCCGGATCAACATTGATGCACGCCGTGATAGCTATATCGCAGAGGGATGGACGTTTTTCGACCATTTAAAACCAGCCATGAGCACTGATGAACTTCAGCGGGATCAACGGCTGAGATTGCAGGGTTACGAAAGATTTCCTCCGCAGAGCCGTTCCTAAGGTCTCTTAAACGCTTGGCCGATTTCAGGCCCCTTCCTGCCAAAAACGGGTTTTCCTCTTAAGCTCGCGTTCGTTCACACCCGGACATTTGGCGTTCAGCAGGGATTGTGATGTTCATTGGGGCCACCCCTCCTGCGATCCGCGATCACGAAAATCTCCCTTCTTGTCCATGGCCGAAAACAAATGGCCCTCGATACTCGAAAAGCGGGCGCAGCCCTCGATCACGAATTCGTTTTTGAGCTTCAACGCAAAAAACGCATTGCCGCAAAAATTATCGGATTCGTCGCCCTGCCCATCCGATTTTAATCGTGAAGTATATTACAGACGGAATGAGGAACAACGGTCCTTTCGTATGGTTAGGCGCAGGTCACACAAATTGTGGCAGTCACACCTACACAAATTGGGAAGGAACCGAAAAATGGCCCAGAACCATACACAGGGCGGAAGTCACGAACAGCACGTAAAGGCCGGTCAGCAGAGCCACAAGAATACTGACAAGCAGGCCAGTGACGCTAAAGGTCGCGACAATGATAAGCAATCCTCCTCACGTGGCGGTAGTCATGAGCAGCACGTGAAGGCGGGACAGCAGAGCCACAAAAACTCTTAACTCCCCAGGGGCAGCTTATGCTGCCCCAACCGGACACGCTTCCGGAAAGGCTAAAGCAATGTTTTGCCAGCCAAATTCAAACTATGTGTTACAAGCTGACGACCTTGTCGAGATGATACCGGCATTGCGTGCTTTCTCTCGAACCTTCTACAAAAATAAGGAGGATGCCGAGGATCTCGTTCAGGAAACCTTGATGAAAGCGATCGCAAAGAGGGAAAAATATGCTCCTTATTCACCGCTCAGGTCATGGCTTTTTACGATTATGAAGAACACGTTTTGCACACGTTTACGGGTTGAGAAGCGAGAGGCACCCGGACATGATGCCTGTGTTTCTCCGCAGTTGACGATAAGAGCGTCGCAAGAGTCTGCTCTGGAAGCAAAAGAAGTGCGGATGGCGCTAGAGGTCTTGCCGGAGAAATATCGTCGAGTTCTTATGCTTGTCGTCTTTGAAGGTAATTCTTACGACCGGACGGCCGACATCTGTTCATGCTCGGTAGGTACCGTGAAAAGTAGGTTGCACCGCGCACGTCACAAACTCCATGAGATCGTAGATGGGGTCAACTAGTCCGAGCACGTTGGAATTCCGTGAAAGTGCCAACAAAAAGCACAGTTCGCGCTTGAATTTCGTTCTAAGACATGGCCAATTGTTTGTAATGGCTCATACAATACGAGATGCAATGCATCTACTTGACGGAAAAAATGTTCTGATTTTCGAAAACGATTTCTTCTTGTCTGAAGAAGCGGAACGAAAGCTCGCTGACCTAGGTGTTATAATATCGGGTCCGTTTAACAGTCCAAGTCGGGTTTTAGACTACTTGGCCATTAATTCCGTCGACGCAGTTATCATGGATGTCACCCTTGAACCCGAAGAAGCGCTACCTGTAGTAGCCGTTTTAGATAAAAGCGGCATTCCTTTCATTTTCGCTCTCTCCAGCAATCCAAACCATGACGGTCGTCATTTTGCTGGTTTTATCTTGAGTGGAGAGGATGACGATCTTGCCGCAATTTCGACGGCTCTGTTTTGCAATCGCTCCAAGACGCACTGACGTCAATATGCTACTTTTAATTGTGTTTGATAAGACCGATTGATTGGTTTTAATCGCGTTTATTATCACTGTCATGTGCAACGCTCAGTGTGGTCGCGTTGCTCGTGGTGCAGTCGCTTGAGATTTGAACCAAAGAAGTTCAACCCGTGACTTGAATTCTCATCATCTCGCTTTGCCCAACTGCTCCAAGCGAGAAGTCGTTACTGTCTGCTATCGTACAGAAAAACAATGTCGGATCAGGGTGTTATAGATTGTCCTTCGTCAAGCAGATTCGAGGGGGCATCGTGGTGCGAAGTGCAATAGTTGTCCCAAAAGCAGGATATATGGACGGCGTAATTCAATTGAAGAACCGAATACTAAGAAGCCTTTCTCCCGACGTATTTCATGATATTTTTTCTTCCTTTGAGCCAGTCGCGCTGGAGCGCGGTCAGATAATTGTTCCTGCAAGCAAGCCGATTGATTATCTCTATTTCCTTTGCGATGGAATTGCTTCCGTCATTACCGTGTCCGCAAGCGGCCAGCTTGCTGAAGCGGGCATGGTTGGGCGCGAAGGTTTTGCACCAACATCGATCGCCGTTGGTGCAAATACGAGCCTGCACCAGGTGGTCATGCAGGTGAGCGGCACTGGACATCGAATAAGGGCGACCGATTTACGAGCCCACCTCGACAAACACAGTGTTTTAGCAAATTTACTCGCCCGTTATATTCAAAGCTTTGCTTCTCAAGTTTCCTACACAGTTTGGGCCAACGTCAATCTTCATATCCAGGAACGTCTTGCGCGGTGGTTATTAATGGCGCATGACCGAACAGATACTGATGAGATCGAGCTGACGCATGACTTTATTGCGCTGATGCTCGGCGTAAGACGTCCAAGCATCACAACCGGTATGCATACGCTTGAAGGAAAGAAGCTGGTTCGTTCAGAGCGGGGCCGGATTACAATTCGGGACAGAAAGGGACTGGAAGACTTTGCAGGCGACGCTTACGGGAAACCGGAGGAAGAATATCTTACTCTTTTCGGAACGGTGCTCTAACCGGCCGCAACGGCTTCGACGTCCAGCATGAGGCGCTGATATTCTTTTTCTGCCCATCCATACGCACCTCCAGCATACCGTTCCAAGCCCGAGCGGTCACGAATAATTATGGAGCCACGCAGCGATCTGATCAGGCCCATACCTTCCAGCACGTGCAATGATGTCGTCACACTGGGGCGTCGAACTGCTAACATTACAGAGAGAAATTCGTGGGTCAGCGCAATGTCCTGCCCTGATATTCGATCATCACACATCAAGAGCCAGCGGGCCAGGCGTTGTGTAATTTCATGGAGCGCATTGGTAACTGCCGTTGATGCGAGTTGAACCGAGAAGGCCTCAATCGCCCTTATCATTATCCGGGCAAAACTCCGGCTTTCTTCCATTAAGGCCCTGAAATCGCTGTAGCCCAGAGCATAGCCATGCCCTCCTACCTGCATAATAACCTCATAGGAACTGGTTTCCACACCGGCGACGGCCGAGGTTGGAACATATCCATCCATTCCAAAGATCCCGGCCTCGGCCCTGTCACCTTCTTGAGTGGTAACGATGACCGACCCTATACCGGCAGCCAGAAAATATACGGTATCGATTGGTTTGCCTGTCTCTGCCAACACAGTGTTTCGAGGGAGCTCGACAAAATGTGAACGTGCCCGCACCTCATCGTAATCTTTAGGGGCAAGAAGACTAAGAAGCCTGTTACTCATATTCGCTTTGGCTGGAAAGTCCATTCACGTCACCTCACGTGGTCGCTGAATAAAGCAAACCCAGTGGGACACCCTATTGTTCCAAATGTTGCAAAGACACCGATCACAATTTGTACGGTAACGGACGAAACTCCATTCCCGTGCAATTTTGATTAAGCTAGGATCCTGCCAATGTCTCATTGACTTCACAACAAGGAGATCGACTTGCCCCTTTTTAATGAAGCGAGCAGAATCTACACGCCGGAGGAGATCGAATTCTTACGCGAGTGCGTTACTCAAGCTTCAAACAAGCTTTCGGACAATGGTTATGCTTCACCGCTTTTAGCGCAGCGGGTCCTCAAGTTTTATGAAAGCGGCCTTAGGGACGCAGAACAAATCGTCGATCTGACCGTCCGAATGCACGATCGGGTTAAACAATCCCTTGAACAATATGCGGCAAACTTTGATCCCTCAGCGGACGTAGACGTTCACCGACGCGATTAAGGGGATTCACCCCAAATCCGCTTCAAGTTGGTTTCTCGCACGACACAATCTGCTTTTAATAGTACCGATTGTACATCCAGCCTGCGTTGCAGCATTTTCGTAGCTTAACCCGTTAAAGACGACCATATCGATCACGTTACGGTGGCTTTGAGTTAATTTACTGTATGCGCGCCCGACATCCTGTAAATCCATCGCAGAATCTTGCGGTGGATGGATCACAGGGCCCACTTCATCTCCAAGCGGTCGTTCTCTGCGCGCCTTTTTAAAGCGACTGCAAAAACTGTTCTTCATGATGGTAAAGAGCCAAGATTTAAGCGTCCCATACGGAGTGAACTTTTCCCGGTTCTTCAAAGCTTTGACAACTGTTTCCTGCACCAAGTCGTCAGCATCGGCTGGCTGGCGACACAAAGAGCGTGCAAACTGGTTAAGCGCGGGTAGCAAATCCATTAGCTCGCGCTCAAAATCCTTTTCCGATAACATTTTCGTCTCCCTGTCTCCTTCCCTCGCCTTAAGGTTAAGACGTTATGGCTCGTTTGGTTCCGATAAAGAGGGATTTGGTCCGACACCGTACGGTAAGACCATATCTTCGCTGCAAGCAGAATGCGGTACGGCCGCGATTGGAACGAAAGCACCAATTCAGAGTTCGGCTATCGGAAACCCACTTGTCGATTGGAACAACAAGCTTTGCGATGTCAGCCACCAGTCGAGCACGCAGCGAGGAATAGCGATGGCGCGAGACGCAGACATAATCAGAGACAATCTCCGTTTCGGAAGCGTGCACCTATGCGTTGATATGCAAAACCTATTCGGAGCAGGATCGCCGTGGAATGTACCCTGGAGCGAAGCGATCCTTCCAAAAATTGTAAGCATTTGCGAAGTTTGCGCGGAAAAAACGGTGTTCACCCGGTTTATTCCCCCTAAAAATCCCGGCATCGCAATTGGCGCATGGAAGAAATATTACGAGAAATGGGAATCCGTTACACTTGATAAGATCGACAGCAGACTGGTCGAACTGGCTGACCCTCTGCAAAGGTTTGTCGGTCGCGCGAGGGTGTTGGATAAATCCGTGTATTCCCCCTGGACGGAAGGCCACCTTCAGCGTTCGCTTTACAAACTGCGCATACGTACACTGGTTGTCACTGGTGCTGAAACCGACCTTTGCGTGCTTGCAACAGTTCTTGGTGCGGTCGATCGAGGCTATCGCGTCATTTTAGTGAAAGATGCTGTTTGCAGCAGTTCGGATAAGACACATGATGCCGCTTTATCGCTCTATCACAACCGATTGTCCGAGCAAATTACCCTGATTTCTACCGACGAGCTGCTTGATGCATGGTAAAATTACTCTGCGAGCAGCCATTTAAAACCGGCGCAGCGTCGGCTGGTCAGGGTTTGTCGGCGGTGGTGGCAGGTGCTCAGGCGCAGGCAAGTCAGGCTCTGGTTCGGGTTGCGCAGGAATATCGGGGCCCAAAGGCTCCGGCACGACGTCCGGCTCTTTCTCAGGGACTTGAGCGGGCGGAACGTCTGGAATTTCCGGCGTACCATTGATTGAAGCAAGATTGAAAGCCCGGCGAGTTGATGAATTGATCATAGGGTTTCCTTTCATTCAAACCAACTCGTGGGCAACTGGGTTGTTCCAAATCAAATATGCTCATCGACAGGCAATATATGCTTCTGCACGTCCAATGCTGCACCTAACCGCCAGTCTCTTCATTTGTAGCGTCAACAGGCTTGGATTCTGGTGACCCCTTTTCTCGTAAGTATATTGAGAGGACAACCAATACAGCGGTTAAGAGAAACTCGGACTGCCAGTTCTGAAACGACTCAAACCATAGGCCCGCATCCAAAAGATATGACCAATAGTTGCCAGCGGTCTCTCCGTGAGCGGTCGCCTCATCCACAGCTGCGCGGAAGCTTCCCGCCGTATGAAGTCCAGAACAGAGAATAAATAGTAAGAACAGCGCTATACCCAACGAATGCCGGTAGAAAAAACCCGTTCTAGAATGTTTATTTTCGGCGCTGTTGGGTTCTTCGTCGGGATCTTTTGATTCAGCTGAGCCGCGCTGGAACAGCCATGCAGTGAGGACCACATAAACCCCCATCTGTAAAAATTCACTTTCCCAATTTTCAAAAAGCGCCGACAAGAAATTGCCGCCTGTTATGAAACTTATGAGGCTGACACTTGCTTGTCTGTGCCGCAAAAGTTCTTCATTATGGTGAGCGAAGCCTGCAGCGATCATGCCAATAAGCGAGAGCAGGAAGAGAATAGCGAGAGCTATCGTTAAGCCGTTATCTCTAAAGAATGAATGCTTCGCTTTCGGCATTTGGTACTCTCCTGTGCCATTCCGCTTCGTGTCAAATGCCATCAATCCTGGATGCTCGAGTT
Source organism: Ochrobactrum sp. BTU1 (assembly GCA_018798825.1). Taxonomy (NCBI): domain Bacteria; kingdom Pseudomonadati; phylum Pseudomonadota; class Alphaproteobacteria; order Hyphomicrobiales; family Brucellaceae; genus Ochrobactrum; species Ochrobactrum sp. BTU1. The sequence goes on from CP076357.1 coordinate 678,336, forward strand.
TCTCATGCCGGGTCGTATTCGCAGACAACTCGCGGCTCTTTGCCCGTGTTGCTAAGGGGTCGTAAGTTGGCTTCATGTCAATATTTCCTCTCCATCATCGAACTCTCGGAGAGGTGACATGTTCCTTGAGCGCTGAACCGCCGGGTGGACCTGGTGCGCCATGGGAAGGTTTATCCCTGACGTTCTTGGTGTTGGTAAGCTTCACGGCTGCACATAGCTTGTTACGGAAAGCTTGAGCGACCCCTCGTTTGGATTGGTTCCGAAAAATAACGCACCACGCGAGGTGGCCTCTGACGCGACGTAATCAAATGTCGTCACGGCCTGCTCGGGGCCACCTTGACCATCAAGTTCTCCAACGACACGTACTGCAGCAGCACTCGCCTGGCTGAGATTAGTCACGGAAAAGGCCACTCTATAGCTGTCGTTAACGCGCGTGATTTCAGTTGTTTCCAGGCGAAATGAGGCTTCCTGCGGTTGGTAGCGGTAGGTTTCATAGCCGAGCCAACCCAGAAGAAGTGCGATCAGAATGCCTGAGATCGCACCTGCACACCATTCAGTCCAATGCACTTTTTCCGACTGCTCGTCATTCTTGCTGGTCTTGTTTTGGGTAGAATTCATAATGCCTCACAATATCAGTCGTGCCGAAGCCGCACCGATGGCGCCGGGAAAACTCAAGACGATGATCGTTGTTATTGATTGCGCCAATGACGCATCATCTAATCGCTCGAAGGTCCACAGCGCATAGGCACTCGTTGTAAAGGCGAGCAAATATCCTGGCAGCGTAAACCGAACAAATGAGTTCCACCATTGAGTGTTTTCCGGCCCACGATGACTACCTCGAAAATGGATGCTGTAGACGAAACCATGCATGAGAAGGATTGAGCTCAACAGAATAAGGAGTGTTTGAGCCGGCACGATCTTGTAGGCGATTAAGATCATTTCCTCGGTCGGCGCGACGTTCAGGCTCAAGAATAATGCGCCGACGGTCATCATGAAGAGCTCGTTCCAGTAGCCCTCCTCACCCTCATAATCACCTTCTTGTTTATCATCTTTTTCCGAGCGCATTCCGAGCTGGCTCCGACCGAGCAGCGCACCGATGCTCGCTGGCACTGCCTGCAAGGCAATCATTGCGATCATATGATTTAAGGTAAGATCGCTATTGATAAGACCGAACATGGCCAAGACAAGCGCACTTAGGATAATCCCAAGCGCGTAGGCGATAAATGCGTCTCGCGCCGACTGCCGCCAATTCGTAGCCCGCTCAAATCCGATCCGATAGGCCAATCCAATCAACAAAGGAATGTTCACAAAACAAAGCAACAGGATGCGGAAAGGACTAGCATAAAGGCCCAATTCCCACATTTCCATGGTCATAAGCATGGGCAATGCAAATAAGAGCGCACCGGCCAGTCCGCGCGCAAGACCTGTATAGAAGTCTGGATGCATTTCTAACGGCTTAACCTTCACATTATTTCCCCTTCATGGGTGCTAAGGAACAATTTGAATTTTAAACATTGCTTCTCCAATCTTGTTCCACTCACTGCGCACGAGCATTTACGCCTTCATTCATTTGCTCGCCTGCGAAGGCTCCGAGAAACATTTTTTGGGAACCTAGTTCGATCTGGGGAGTTCGGTAAGGGTAGATTTAAAATCACTGGAGAAAACTGATGAAAATCAAGATCTTAGCGCTTGCTTGCGCATGCTTTGTTGCGCCGTCAATTGGCTTCGCCCAAGACACTGGGACAACTTCTCCCGAGACTCCAGCGGTTGCAACCCCTGAGAACAACAATCCCGATGCGCCTGTGAAGGGAGCGAATAGTTTTACAGAGGATCAGGCAAAGTCCCGGATTGAAGAAGCGGGTTACAGTGATGTGACAGCTTTGAAGCTACGAGAAGACGGTGTCTGGGAAGCTTCAGCCATGAAGGGGACTGAAAAGACCGAAGTTCAACTCGATTATCAAGGCAATGTCACCAAGAAGGCGATGTAACGGCCTCGGACATTTTTATGACCAATCAAACTTTCTAAGTATCTCACAAGGGAGACGATAATGAGAACTGTAACAGGACTTTTTGATAGCTATGAAGCAGCAAAAGACGCGGTCGCTCGTCTTGAAAGCGCTGGGATTCCGTCGGATGATATTTCCATTGTTTCTCACCATCGCGACAGCGAAAGCAACGCAGGTTCCGGCGCAGGCGTCGGTGCCGGTTTGGGCGCAGCGGTCGGCGGAGCCGGTGGTTTGCTAACTGGTCTCGGCATCATGGCCATCCCTGGCGTTGGTCCCGTTGTTGCAGCAGGTTGGCTCGCCGCCACCTTGACCGGTGCCGTGGGTGGCGCAGTTGTTGGCGGCGTTGCTGGTGGATTGATCGGGGCTCTTACCGAAAGCGGTGTTTCTGAAGAAGACGCCCATGTCTACGCTGAAAGCGTACGTCGTGGCGGTTCTCTCGTGACAGCCCGTGTTCCCGACGAGCGGGTTGCAGAAGCCGATGCTATTCTCGCCGGTACAAACCGTGTGGACATTGGCACGCGTCGCAAACTTTATGCCGATGAGGGCTGGCAGAGCTTCGATGCCGACGCTGATCCTTATACGGACGAAGAAATTGAACGCGAGCGCAGTCGTTATCTCTAAAATTTAAGCGAAGAGCGGGTGAAAGCCCGCTTTTCTCATTTTGGAAGAAATGTATCAATTTCTGTTTCTTCCCCTTCAAGGAGGAAAGTTATGAATAAGATCCCGAAGCTGCAGGACCCTCGTGGCTTGTATCCGTCACCGCCGTTTCCGCAGCAGCGACAAACAATGCCAGGCGTTGCAGAAAAGATGCAACCCGAACCAGATCATGGGGAAACGTCCTATAAGGGCAATGGGCGCCTTGAAGGGCGGCGTGCGCTTATCACTGGTGGAGATTCTGGAATTGGGCGCGCTGCTGCGATAGCATTCGCCCGTGAAGGTGCTGATGTGGCAATTTCCTACCTGCCGGAGGAAGCGGAAGACGCAGAGACCGTGCTCGCGCTGATTTCTGCTGAAGGGCGTAAAGCTATAGCACTTCCTGGAAATATTATGGACGAGACCTGGTGCCGTGAAATGGTCGAAAAGGCTGCCAGCGAACTAGGCGGGCTTGATATCGTTGTGATAAATGCCGGCCGTCAGCAGTTCCGCGAAGATATCTCGGAACTCACTACAGATGATTTTGATAAGACTATGAAGACCAATCTCTATGCTCTGCATTGGATAGCACAGACGGCAGAACCCCATTTGCCGCCAGGTGCATCGGTCATAACCACGGCTTCGATACAGGCATATCAACCCTCTGAAATTCTGCTGGATTATGCGACCACAAAAGCAGGCATCGTTGCTTACACCAAAGCGCTATCCAAGCAGTTCATCAAGAAGGGGGTGCGGGTAAATGCGGTGGCGCCTGGACCTGTGTGGACGGTACTTCAGCCTTCTGGTGGGCAGCCTGACGAAAAGGTAGAAAATTTTGGCGCCAATAGCGATTTTGGCAGACCCGGACAACCGGTGGAACTGGCTCCTATTTACGTCTTTCTGGCTTCCAGCGAAGCAAGTTTCATAAATGGTGAGGTTTATGGAGCCACCGGTGGCAAGGGCATTGGTTAGCCAGCACTGTCCCCGCGGTCGTCATTGAAATGAGTCTGAGTTAAGGATGCTGGCGGCGGCGTAATTGCCGTCGCCATGTGGATACCGATCACGCTAACCATCTGGCTTGGTGCCTGTAGAGAAGCACAGTGGGCGCGTTCTGTATCGTTTTGGTCAATCCGTCGAGCGCCCTTGCGGATATCGTCGCCTGTCGACGACAAACACCGGAAAGTGTTTGCCCGGCCCAACGATCGTTGGGCATGCAGCTCCCTTAAAAGGATCGCTTCCGTACTCGCCACCTCAGCCGAGTTCATACTGTCAGTCTCAATCGAGCTGACAGTATGTAAGGACAGGCGAGACACCCTATCCGTTCGGACTGATCACAACCTTCACACAGCCATTTTCTTTATCCCGAAACCGTTTATAAGCATTTGGCCCTTCTTCGATCGTCACCCGATCAGTGATGAGAAAGGTGGGGTCAATCTTGCCATCCGCAATAAGCTGCATCAGCGGTGCAAGATAACGCTGAACGTGTGTCTGACCAGTCTTCATCGTCAACCCTTTTCCGACGAAGGGGCCGAGTGCTATCGGAACAGCAGGACCGATAAAAACCCCGGGTAAAAATACGGTACCACCCGGCCGACAAGCAAGCAAAGCTTGGTTAAGAGCATAGGGCCGTTCCAACGAAGTGAACTTGGACTGCATCGTTTCAAGTGCCCCACCCGATCCGTGGCTTTCCATACCCACCGCTTCAATGACTGCATCTGGCCCCGCTCCATCCGTCATCTCTACGATTTTCTGCTGCAGATCTTCGTCGGTATAGTCGAGAACGTCTGCTCCCGAAATTCCGGCCAGTTCCAATCGCTCAGGGACAGTGTCGATAGCAATTACTCTGCCAGCGCCTAAGAGAAATGCGGACTTGATTGCAAACAATCCCACCGGGCCGCATCCGAATACGGCGACAGTCTGTCCAGGTTTGATATCGCAATTTTCTGCAGCCATATAACCGGTGGGAAAGATATCGGATAGAAAAAGGACCTGCTCATCAGAGAGACCATCGGGGACCACGATTGGTCCAACATCAGCGAAGGGAACCCTGAGATATTGCGCTTGTCCTCCCGGGTAGCGGCCATACATTTCAGAATAACCAAAAAGACCAGCGGTCGGATAACCGATCTGTTTAGCCTGTTGGGTTGCGGCAGGATTTGATCGTTCGCAAAGAGAGAATAGGCTCTGGCGGCACATTCTGCACTCCCCGCAAGATATCGTAAAGGGAACAACGACCCGATCCCCTATTTTGAGGCGGCTATTTCCACGGCCGACCTCCACTACCTCTCCCATGGTTTCGTGCCCCATGACATCACCCGCATGCATACCAGGTACAAATCCTCCATAAAGATGGAGGTCAGAACCGCAAATTGCGCAACTCGTTACCTTAATGATTGCGTCGCGATCATCCTGGATAAACGGATCATCGACTGTTTCGCAGCGAATATCACCTGTACCGTGCCATGTGAGAGCTTTCATTGTCAGTTTCCTTTTTGATTAAGTTTTGTTCCCCTGTGACGCACATGCAGTAATGGACGCATCATTCCGGTATGCGGCTCCCCCCAACTCACCGCCGGACCAACTGTTCCCTGCGGACCAATGACTAAAATCTTTGAAACTAAATGGCGTTGGGGGAACATGACGCGGCCATCGGGGTTTGATGTACACCAGCCGTCATTGCATTTACCAAGGAGAAAAATCATGCCCTATCGAGATTGGAATGGCTTTAGCAAGTGGGGAGAAAAACCTGATCCAGGGGTCGCCGTTTCGCCATCGTCTGATCTGTTTTTGTTTGCGTTAATGCCCGCCGAAGGTGCGCAGTTTCAAGATCGCGCTGATGTCGCTGGAGGTGCATTAGTGGTGGCTCGCTCCGCAGCAGATGCGCGACTGGTGGCCGCCGAGAGTGAATACTTACAGGAAAATAGCGTAATACCTGAAGCTGGGATCACTCATAGTTCGGCATTTCGAGATGAGAAGCTTTATCATGTTCAGCAAGTCGACGGCAATCCAGTGGAAGGCGAACGAGCGGTGGTGGCTTCTGAATTCAAAGGCGACGACCGTTGGCGCACCTTTGAAGATTAATGTGTCAGCCCGCGAAATGAAAAATCAGGCACAAGATTCTGGCGTTCCCGATATAGGCGCGAAAATGCCCCTAAAGCCAAGGAGTAACTTGTTGTTCTTACGCCAGGGAATTGAGAGAGACCGAGGTATAAAACCACAGGACCGTTGAATGGGGTTGGCCTCAGGCTTTCTCTCACGCTTGCGTTCAATCTCTGGTCACCCGCGCATCGGGGGCAGTGCCCCCGATGCGATACGGACTTAAAGTTTGACTGCCGGTTCTCGTGTCCACAACCTGATACGACCGCATTGTTCAAAAAAGTTGGCGATCGACGTCTCATGCTGAAGCAGTATCAAACCTTCATCAAGGGTTGGATCGATACCAACCTTTTTCATCAAGCTTATGGCACCTTCTGAGTAGCCTATGAATTTACAGTGTGCGAACGCATCTGAAACGAAATCTCGGGCCGTTGCCTCGCCAGTCAAGCGCTCGGCTGCCTCAGGCTCCAATAGTAGAACCACTGCATCGAACAAGACGGATGGACCTCCGTCAATCATATAGTCGCCTGCTATGATGGTCCCATCATCTGCGACGGCTCCGCCGACCCGTGGCGCGATAACTTCAACCACAGCGCCTCCACTTTCAAACTGGTCCTTGAGCGTTTGAAAAAGAGTATGATCCGTTCCCGGTCCGATCAATATCCCCAATTTGCGACCGGCAAAACTTTCAGGACCGTTCTTGAGAATGCTCAAGGCGTCCGACGGTGGAAGGTCGTCGCGAGGTTCGATAGCTGCGTCTGCGGGTTGGGGCAGTGTTTTAATACCCAGTTTATCAGCAACGTTTGTAGCGAGCCCCTCGTCAATTCGAAGAAGATGAGAGACCATCCTCTCCCGGATGGTTACATTTTCACACCGGCTCAATTCGAATGTTAGAGCGGCTGCAATATGGCGCTGTTCCACTTCCGTCTGGCTAATGAAGAATTGACGCGCTTGACTGTAGTGATCTGCAAAGCTCTCTGGGCGAAGTCGGATCTTTTCTCCTTTTTCGGATTCAGGATAGGTCACAAAACCTTCAGCTGCGCCTTCGCGCGGTTGGTCATCCCAAGAGTTGGGCTGATAATTGACCCGGCCGACGGGATTTCGCATTGCCATGTGTCCGTCCTGTTGGAAATGATGGAACGGGCACTTGGGAGCGTTGATCGGCAGATGTGTGAAATTAGGACTTCCCAAGCGTTTAAGTTGCGTGTCGAGATAAGAGAAGTTCCGCCCTTGAAGCAATGGATCATTGGAAAAATCGATACCGGGGGGAACATTTTGCGTCATGAAGGCAACCTGTTCTGTTTCGGCAAAGAAATTGTCCGGCATGCGATTAAGTACGAGGCGACCAACGGGGATTGGCGGGAGGATCTCCTCGGGTATAATCTTGGTCGGATCTAAGATGTCGAAATCAAAACTGTCTGCGAAATCCTCATCGAACAGTTGGAGAGTAAGCTCCCATTCGGGAAAATCGCCAGATTGTATCGATTGCCACAAGTCGCGTCTGTGAAAATCTGGATCCGCGCCGTTAATCTTGACGGCTTCGTTCCAGGCGACAGATTGCATACCTAGCTTAGGCTTCCAGATGAATTTCACAAATGTGGAGTCACCTTTCGCATTTACCATCCGGAATGTGTGAACGCCAAACCCTTGCATGAAACGGAACGATCGTGGAATAGCGCGGTCAGACATGATCCACATAATCATATGCATGGATTCTGGCGTCAGGCTGATAAAATCCCAAAAATTGTCATGCGCTGACTGTGCCTGAGGAAATGCGCGATCAGGCTCTGGCTTCACCGAATGCACAACATCGGGAAACTTTATCGCGTCCTGAATAAAAAATACCGGGATGTTGTTGCCGACGAGATCCCAATTCCCTTCCTGGGTATAGAACTTCACGGCAAAACCGCGAACGTCGCGCGCTAGGTCGAAGGAACCCTTTGAACCAGCAACCGTTGAGAAACGGACAAAAACTGGTGTTTGTTCACCAGCACGCTGAAAAAGGTCTGCACGCGTATAGGCTGCCAGCGAAGCGTAATTCTCAAAAAAACCATGGGCACCATAACCACGTGCATGAACGACCCGCTCAGGGATACGCTCGTGATCAAAGTGAAAGATTTTCTCCCGAAAATGGAAATCCTCCATCAATAAAGGACCCCTCGCTCCAACTTTGAGCGAGTTTTGGTCATCCGACACGGGCGCTCCTTGCGAAGTCGTCAGTTGTTCCTTATCCTCTGCTGCCACTTGGTGGAGTTCTCCACCATTTCCGCGCTGGAGTTTCTGATCATGAATTTTAGCGGTTGCTGGCTTTTCGTCTCTGGCTGGCATCGCTGCTGTCTCCGTTAAAGATTTTTGACCGCCTAACTTGCCGCGTTCCACAAAGTTCCCCCCGTAAAATTGCGAACGCGATCGAATGTCCCTCATGGAAACAAATCGGCTCTTTCCCGGTTAGTGCTGGGAGCCACACCGTATGCCGTCGTTTACGTTGAGAATTTGCGGCGGCGACTTGCCGTTTCGAAAAGCAGCGGGACCGGCTGACTGTTAAACTGCACCAAAAAGGAAAATCTGATGAACTCGTTGCATCGCAAGCCTCTGACTGCACTCGCACTCAATGCGACCTTGAAAAATTCGCATGGGGGACCTTCATCTACACAGCAACTTCTCGAATATGTCGAAAGCCATTTGGCACCGCTTGGAGTTACAACCCAACATATAAGGCTCAGCGATTACGAAATCGCCCCTGGCGTTACATCCGATGAGGGCGATGGCGATCAATGGCCAGAAATACGCAAGAAGATCGTTGCGTGTGATATCCTGCTCATGGGGACGCCGATCTGGCTTGGACAGCCTTCGAGCATTTGTAAGCGGGCGCTTGAACGAATGGACGCGTTTTTATCCGAAACAGACGCCGAGAACCATATGCCTTTCTATCCGCGTGTTGCAGGCGTAGTTGTGGTGGGCAACGAGGACGGTGCACATCATGTGTCGGCTGAATTGTATCAGGCACTCAACGATGTTGGATTTACTATTCCTGCAAATGCGGTCAGTTACTGGGTTGGGGAAGCAATGCAATCAACAGACTTCAAAGATTTGAAGGTCATCCCCGACACCGTGGTTGAGGCAACAAAATTGTTAGCCATAAACTGCGCGCACCTTGCCCGCATTCTGCGCGAGGATCCCTATCCGGCGAATGGGTGAGACGTGAAGTAAGCATGCATGGACGTGTCGATTTAGATGAGACGGAGGAAGGAGCACGTCGCCATAATCTGGCGGGAACTCGTGAAAGGCTCATTATCGACTGACGTGTTGTCCGCTTTTAGAGCCGTTCCCCCGGCGTGCAGATGATCGACTGACGCAGGCGTTATCGCTCATCCAGAACCGCCATTCGACGTCCACAGCCCGGCTTATGCCAATGCGAGCCCCGCATGAAATCAAAGGAACTTGTTGTCGCGGCTCAAATTCGAAAGGTGCTGCACTCAGCGGCACGCCATCCAACGCAGCCGAAATACCGAGTGCTTGCGTCAATTTTGCGGGTCCTGAACAAAGCGCAGTCAACTGCTTTATCCGTCGCCGCTCCTGCATCTGTTCGATACCTTTGATCGGAACAATTGCTCGTAACAGAACAGCTGAAGCGTCGGAACAAACAAAATTCATGCACCAATGTAACCCATAGATACGATAAACATAGGCGCAGCCGGGAGGGCCAAACATGGAACGGTTACGCTTACTCGGGCCGGTGAAACTGTGAGATGCTGGATCTAACCTATTATAGGCTTCGGTCTCGACGATTGTCCCGCCGACACCGTTAACAAAGAAATTCCAACCAATCATTTCCGGCGCGACTTCAGACGCATCGCGGAAGAAAAAGGCATTGAGCTCCTTATTCTCCACCATAATCGCCTTTCATGCGCAGCAGTTCAGTCTTGAGGGCATCATCACCATGATGAAGCTAACCTGTCAAATCGTATGAAAGAAGATCATTTGCGCTTCACGCCGTATTCTCGACATTCCTTCGCGTCTTTTCCTGGCTTACATTTCTCTTGTTTAATAACTTTCTGCTTATCCTTCGGTGGATTGGCCTTTGGTTGACTTTGTTTTTTGGGCACAACAGGCTTTGCGTTATCGTGAGAGGGGGTGCCTGGAACTTCTGGTTCCTGGCCGCCGGACTGGGTGGGCATACCAGACTCCTGAGCAACCGCCAAACCACAGCTCGTTGCAAATGCCGCGGCAAGAATAATGCGAAACATATCACTACTCCATTTTGATTGAGCTATGAATGCTAAACAAATCGAAGCCAATGGAAGTTCCGCGTTTCGCAGGTGCTGGAAGGTCCAAAATGCGATTGCCCACATTTCTAGTCAAATGGGCTAAAGATGACCACTAAAACACATAGGCTTAGAAGAAAAAATGACAGGCAGGCATATTTGAAAAGCAATCTTTCCCATCGGGAAAGTGACTGAGACCCGTTGGCGGGTACTTTTTTATTCAATGATCGAACCAATTGAAAAGCGGTCAGAAATAAAATTATGACAAGCAAGCCGATTGTCCATGCTAATTCCACCGCTCGGCTCGGATGCCCCGGAACACCTAAAATCCAGGGAAATAGCAACAATCCACACACCGCCGCCACGAAGCCTGCAAACCTCTGATAGATGAAAAACAACATGAATGCTCCGTCAAACTTGCCGTGCTTGCTTGCAAATGACTTATAACGACCCGAGCCGAAAAGAAAGATCGAGCCGAAGTATGAGGCCCGCCTCCAGAACAAGCCACAGGGCTGCGTGATTTTTAAGAACGATCTGAAGTTATGGCGTCGCAACGCTGTGAGCTAAACGCCCCAATGCGCAAATATAGTTTTTGCGGACTTCGGGCATTTGCATTGCGTCAAATCAAACTGATCATTTTCAATAAATATTGAACTTTCCAGTGCGGACAGCGTTTGGAGACAGAGGATTTGATTATCGATCTGCCGAGCGTCGAGGCATACAGACGGGAGAAGCGGCACCGAAGATGACGATTTTTGATTTTACGATATCGGAACAGGCATTTCTCGTCAGCGGAGCAGTTTTCGCTGCCGCATTGGCCTGCATTTTGCTCTGGTGGCTACCTCAGTAAAAGCTATCTATCTGACAGCTTTGGCAAATTTGATTTCAGCGACCAAAACACCTATGTAATGATAATAGGAAAGTTCTGTTTTGGAGTATGATGAGAGAGCTGTTCAAAATCATCTTAATAGGCTTTGGTCTCTTGCCATCAGTCGCTGTTGCCGCGACCGACGCTGAGATCATCACTCAGGCTGCAACAAAGTGTTGGAAGGTTCCTGCAGACGCTTCTTATACGCGGGCCTCGGCGACTTTCGAAGTCACTTATGACGGAAATGGCGAAATCACTGACATTGTCACCGTGGAATATCAGCCAGTCCGCAAAGCAGGGGAAGAATTCGCTGTTAGTGCACAAAACGCCATTCTTGAATGCGCGAACAAAACTACAGTTCGGTCGAGGACCGTTCGGATCGTGATGCGATACGCACAAGCAAAATCGGACGGTCCGCTGATAATGAAACGCAAGCTGCGTTAGCAGAGTTTGAAATGCCAGATTTGGCATTACTCTGAATTAACGCCGAGAACGCGGCATTTCAAGTTGGCCACTGAAAATGCTTCGAAAATTGGCTTCACATTTCTTGACTGACCGCTGATGCTCCCTATTTGGTCGTCTATTCACATCATGTGATTGGAGGGACTAAAAATATGAAGAAAATCGCATTTTGTTTAGTTGCGCTCATGGCCGTTTCAGGCTGTACGTCGACGGAGAAAGATCTCAGTGTCGGAACCGTGGCGGGTGCCGCAATTGGCGGCATTGCAGGTGGAGGTCGCGGTGCACTGATCGGTGCAGGTGCAGGCGCTGTAGGCGGACTGCTTGTTCGAAATCTTCGCAACGGAAATTGTCAGTATCGCGATCGCCATGGTCGAATTTACACCGCGCGTTGTCGCTAAGCCTTCATCGGCGGATCTCTAGGATCCGCCATTCCTTCGCCGCAAAATCACCCTGGAAGGTTCGCGATCAATATTTCTTATTTAAGACCCGTTCAATCATTGCCATTCGCTAAAACCGTTGTTTTATTGAAACCAAATCCTCGCCGGCTCGTTTCCATCTCATAGTCTTATCAAATGATAAGATGAACGATGAGAAGGATAATAGAAATGGCAAATGAGCCAGAGAACACCATCGCCAACCAGATTAGCGAACTTCGTAGCCAGCTAGGCGCGCTTTCAGCTGACCTTTCAGCAAGGCTTGGTAACGCAACTGAAAAGGCTGATGACGCTCTCGTTTCGGCATCCTCTGCATTCGAGGAGGTTGCCACAAACGCTCGTTACCACGGTTCGCGCGCGCTCAGTGCTGCTCGAGAAAATCCCGCCGCCGCATCAACGGCGTTAGCGACGATCGGAATCGTGGGTCTGATTGCCGGTATTTTGGTCGGGCGGTGCCGCCGCTAAGGAAAAGCGCAGACCGGGCCAATTGCTGCGTGGTCTGCATTTCTTTAGGATCCTGTTCAAGGAGACCGAATTCCGCTCCTTGGCCGCGCAATTCTACGCCGAAAATCGATCGTCTCGTCGTCCATTGCTCCCACAGAGCCCCCCACTGCACTAAAGGTGGTTTAGTTGGTAGGCGGTTCGCGTGGGAAAATACCGCACAGAGACGCTTCGCAATGATATAAATTTCAGTAGCAAAGAATTGTCTAAAATCATGAGATGAAGTCTGACCGGTCTCGGATCGTCGATCGGCCCTCATTAATCGCGCGACATTTTAGAGAACAAATATTTCATCATATTGATTAGGCATTTGACAGTTGCGGTGTCAGGGTTTGATTGGTGCGGTTTAAATCGCCTCCTGACCTCGCATGATGAATGTCTACATCTCCGTCAAGCGATTATCGCCCATATCCGGCTTAGTTCCGGTCACCGCAGCGACCAACATTTTTGCCTTTGCCGCCATCGTTCCTGGTCCGTCCCAGAACTCCGCTTGAGCTGGCGTGACGACAATCAGCCGAATGGCAGGATCATCTTCTGATTCCCAGAACGCTTTCGCAAATGGGGTCCATAGTTCCTTGATTTTTTCACGATCATTTGAAACGGCGGCACGCCCTTCCACCAGGAGATAATCATTAGCGCTTTCATCTGAAAAGCTAAGCTGTACGGTTGAGTTTGCATCAATATCTGTAATTTTGTCGCTGTCAGCATCGGTGAGAAAATAGATGGTATTTTCCTCTTCGCGGACGATAGGCGACATTGGGACTTGCTTTCCATTCCAGCCATAAAAACAAACACGATTATTGTCTGCGATTTTCCATGCTCTTTGTTGGTCTTTATCGGACATCGTCTTTCTCCTTGTTGCATAAACAACGATGACGGAATGAATATGTTCCTTATTTTCCTTCGTCGAAATTCCGTTTCTATAAGAGCATCATAACAAAAGCAGACATCGTATTTCGAATTGTCGGTGCCGCCCTTGTGGCATTGGCAACAAAGCGCCATTTGCGAGCCTCAGAAGATAAGTTCATTTGTTTTCCGTTAGTTAGCTTCCCTAAACTTGCAGTTTCTCTGGGCGATATTGAAAGCGCGTTTATATCCAAAGCGCTTGTCTGTGTTGCGGTCGCCTCTTGGCGTTCGGGGCTCGATATGTTTTTAGGTGCAAGCTGCAGCTAGGGAAAGATTAGCTGTGTTTCAAACATTGCTCCGCGTGAACCTGACGATTAATCCGCCAATTTTATTGCCTTTGCGTCCTAAGACTCTTGTTCTTTCGGTAGAGGCTTGTTATTTGACAGGAGAAAGAAGAACTGGCGCATATTACGAAGTTCTTGTGGGCGAAGTTTTGGAGAGAGACCTACGCTCGTTTTTGGTCTTTAATAGCGTCAGCTCAGGCTTGAATAGAAGAGCTTGTAGCGATAATATGTTGTCATTTATTGAGCTATCACACCGGTGTTAGGATTGAAGCGCCCGCATGAAATTTCCAGGTAAACGTCTCATCGTCGAATATAAAAATCGCCGTGTGCGCAAAGATGCGAAATCGCTATGGGGAGACATCAATCTCCAAGAAATCTCTAAAGCGATAGAAGATGAAGCCGCACCGCCGCCGAGCAGCCAGCCGGTGCGTAAGTCGCGCAATATAGCGACCCACAAACAGCCACGCCCCATTCTGAGTACGCCAGCTACGAACGGGAGCCCTGCCGCCTTGGTCGACAACGCCGCCACTGGGCGCATTCTTCCTGCCCTCAATGATGCGACTCCTGTCTTCTATGGCGACAGCCATCAACCTGCTGCAGTTCCAGTCAGCGAAACTGAAACTCCGCCTGTCGTAAAGCAAGAAGCCCCATACGCGACGCCGTCCTCGAAGCAGATCATTCAATCTGTGCAGAAGCCTGAAAAGCCAGTTTCTCGCGCTGATATTGAAACTGATACAGCGAAGCAGTCAGAGGAAATTTTGCCTCCCACAGCGACAGTGTCATCACCTCCATCGGTTGAAAAGGGATTAGTCGAGCCACGCCTCGATCCGGCTTCAGACAAACCTTCAACCGCTGAAATTGTTGAGAAGAAGGTCCCATCCGTTTCGACCAATAAAGCGCTTACGCGTGAGGTGACAGCTCGAAAACCCAAAAAGGCCGATAGCGTTAAAAGCAGCGTATCGGGCTCCCGAAATTCTGCAATTGCACCCACCACAGGGTTTTACTCATTACCAGAAGGGTTTTCCGACGATTTGGAAGCGCTTGACAGAGAAAATGCTGCTCTGAAGCATCGGCTGGCGGAAACGCTTCGCAAAGAAAATTCGCAACTTGAACGAATGTTGGTCCGGGCATCGAGCCCTATAGGGGAATAGGGTAATTCAGCCGTTAAACACTGCTCATTTTTTTGAGCAGGCGGATGAGGCCTTTCCCTCTTAAGTGTTGGGATGCCGAAGGCGATTTTGTATCCGTCGGCATCCAGAAGTGTGCACTGAGGAAAAATATAGGAAATCGCACGCTACAGCATATCCTTAACGGGCCCTCGTTAAGGGTCGGTATTGTTTATGAAATCGGCCTCTTCAAGCTCGTTGGCTTTCTTTTGAGAAGTTTTTTCACCGTCTCTTTAGTCTCTTGCGGCGGCGCATCAGAAAGACACTCCAGTGTCGCGTCAAGCAAATTGAAAGCCACAAAGTCACCCCTCACTTCAGGCGGTAGTTTGCTTTTTTCCGCATCGTCTTGCTGTTGGTTTTCTCGCCAGTTGGCCAAGCCAACACGTGAACCAGGACTGAGGCGTTTCAAGCGACGAAGGAGAAACTTGGCGCGATGTGCAGATTCCAGGTCAAGAACACACAGGACTATCGCAGTAGCGCCGTCCAAATCTGCTTTCCGCAACTGGCTAGGTTGCGAACTCTCGTGATCGACCACGCGCACATCTGCACCTTGAACCGATAACACTTGTGCCAACATAGCGGCGCTCACATCATCAAGGGGACCACGTCCACCAACACAGATGATCCTCTTTGCCTCTCCTGACGGCAATTGCACCGTCTCGGCGCCCTCGCGGTCACTCAGTGTATCAACCGAGACATCCTCATCGTTGTCCTCCTCCTCGTCCGCAATCTGCCTGAGATTTGCGACCACAAGACGTGCGCTTTGAGACACTTGCTGGAGCTGAATGTCACTGAGTACGCCACGTGTGCGATCATTTTCTGCAATCAGCAGCGCGGGTATCGCGACATTTCCATAATATTCCACAAGAAACTGCTTCGAAAGAAACTCAATCGCATTGTCGGTCGCTTCGTTGGGATCGCCCGATAATAAGCGTTGATATAGGCGCTCTTCGGGATTCAGAACGGGCTCGGAGCCGAATAGGATTTCCAAGAACCTGAACTGTGGTACGTAGCGCCCGAGGACAACCAAGCAGACGGTAAGCGGCGTCGACAATACGAGCCCAATGGGTCCCCAAAGCCAAGTCCAAAAAATCGCAGCAACAATGATTGCAAGTGGCGATAAACCGGTTCGCGAACCGTAAAGCCAAGGCTCCATAACGTTGTTACTGATCAGCTCAAGGACAGCAAATAATGCGATGGTCCACAACAACAAGCTCCAGCCCGGCGCGATCGCGATCGCCAAAAACAGGGGCATGATTGCGGCGATCACCGGTCCAATGTAGGGCGCGAAGCGAAGCAGGATAGCGAGCATGCCCCATAACAATGCGTTAGGAATGCCTAGGATCCATAGCCCAATCCCTAATGGGACACCATAGGCCGCATTTACCAAGAGCTGTGTCAGCAAATAGCGGCCGACCCGCGCACCCGCGTCCTGCAATGCAATTGTAGTCTTATGTAGATCACCATGCCCTACCAGGCGGATAAACCGATCTCTCAATTCTTCCCGCTCGAGCAACATGAAAATCACAACGACAATAACGAGGCCAAAGGTTGCAACGGGCCCTACCAGTGGGCTGACAATCGTTTCGAGCGTTTGGATAGGATTGCGTTGAGAAAAAATCTCTACCAAAATTGGCTTGCGTTCTGGCTGCTGTGTTCCAATATTCTGATCGGACTTCTTCTCCTCTTGACTGATTTCCGCACCGATGCGTTCTGCAAGACGGTTTAGACGATCAATCAATCCGTTATCTGTCCCGGCCTCTTTTAGCAGGCGTATTTTTTCAACGATATTATATTGATATGTGGTGACATTCTGGCCGACTTCGGCGACCTGAAACGCCAGCACTGCACCGAACAGGACAATGACAAGAAAGCCACTCGTAACGCTTGCCAATATGGCGGGCAACCGGGGAAGGCCTCGGCGTCTCAAAAAGGCGACAATCGGCGCGAGCATGAACGTAAGCAGCACGGCAAACGCCAAAGGCAGGAAGACATCTTTTGCAAAATACAAAACTGCAACACCAGCAGCAATTGCTGCAAGCGCCGGCATCCGGGACTGCTCATGAGCTGGCATATAGGCGCGCTCGCTTATTTTCAATCCCGGTTCCATCGTACCCCTACTTTTATCGACGCCATTCCCATTGCGGTAGATAGCGCTGAAAAAACAGATGGCAATTGCTATCAGGTCAATCTGGCCAGCCGGTCCTTAACGTTTCATTGGCGGATTACTTTCAATCAACCGAATAAGAACGCATACCGTTCTTGCCTTCCGACTTCACCTCGTAAAGAAGGTCGTCGGCCCGAGCCAGCAAGAGAGTGATCTCCCTTTTTTCGCGGGTCCAGACACATCCGACGCTGATCCCCACTCCGGTGACCACCTGATCGATCACAATGGGAAGACGCATTGCTTCAAGGATTGAATTTGCCAGCCTCAGTCCATCCACCCGGCTCCCGCCATGCACAATTGCAAATTCGTCCCCGCCCATGCGCGCGACAAGATCGCAGGCGTCTACAGTAGACGACAGTCGTTTGGCTGTTTGAACCAAAACTGCATCACCCATTGCGTGACCTAGACGGTCGTTGACAGCTTTGAACCCGTCAAGATCGATAGCCAGAACGGAATAGCCTTCATCGCAATTCAGTTCGCGATAGCCGATCTCTAACCCGTGCCGATTTAAAAGTCCGCTTAATACGTCCGTCCTGGAACGCAACTCGAGATCCGCAAGCCTTGTCCGTTCGGGAGTGAAATCAAGTGCCACTCCGACAATCTTAAGCGGTGCGCCATCGCCGTCACGCAGGAGCCGACGTTCACAACGCATCCACCGCTCGCCATTATTTGTATTGAGCCGATACTCAGTAACAGCGTGCTCGACACGGCCGCTCAACAAATGTGTTAGGTCAGCTGCTGAAAGATCATGGGGATTGATCTTACTCAGGTAGGCTTGCAAGTTAAGCCGTTCCGCGCCCGGGCCATTGATCAGCTCTGCGAGTTTATCCGAGGTTTCGAAGATATCGCTCTTGACGTCGAGATGCCAGAATCCGCCATTTATTGCATCCATTGCGAGCGATAACATGGCAGCCCGCTCTCGCAATTCTCGCTCGGCAGTCTTTGCGCCCGTAATGTCCTCAATCTGAGAAATGAAGCGAACGACCTCCCCTTTGTCATCACGCATTGCAGCAACGTGAATGACGACATAAACCGTTGCTCCGTCGGATCGTATATAGCGCTTTTCAACTTTGTAGCCGTCGCGTTGCGCCGCAAGTACTTCATTGAAAAGTCTTAGATCGAGAGCAATATCCTCAGGGTGAGTGAAATCCTTAAAATGCATTCCCTCAAGTTGGGTTAGCGGGTAGCCAATAAGATTGGAGAACGCTTGATTTGCTCGCAGTAGATGACCATCCGTGTCCACAAGCGCAATGCCTATTGGGGCATGCATGAAAGCGAAGTTAAACAGTGCAATCCAGCTTTGAACGCTAGTGCGATCAAAACCCCCCTTGTCCATTCTGCTCCTCCATTCCGCGGTATCTTTTAAATGGCCCAAGAACCGACAGTTCAACATTTAGCATCTAAATATGTTAGCGAGCAATATTTTCACCGTTTAAATTCGCTCGCTTTACTATTGAGGATGGCGTGAGCTTCAACACTAAAGTACGAAACTCCGACCAAACCATTTTCGGATCAGTCTGAGTTCTTCATTTATTTCCGATAGGACCGACCACTGAAACAGCGGATGATAAAACAAGGTGCGCTCGGGAAGAAATCTTCAATCTAGTTCCGCTATTTCAGCTTAAAAATGGAGCGTTAGGCGCGACACAACCATGAAATTTGGGAGTTGCAGGACGGACTAGACCCAAAGTTAATTCTATTTTATAGAAGTTTAAGAAAAATGTAGTATCTTTAAGCAATAAGTCGATCGAATATTACATAGTCTACAACCCTAACCACGATACCGCAGGAGAACCTCTCAATGGCTGAACAAAATCCAAACGAAGTGACTGAAGCAGCAACCGCTGAAAACGCGCAGCAGACCAGCGCACCAAAAAAGAAAGCGCCAGCAGCAAAAAAAGCTGCAGCTCCTAAAGCTGCCGAAGCGGCTCCTGCTCAAAAGTCACGCCGTCTTACACCTGCTGAGCGCGCCGATTTGCTGGCTGCTGTTGCGAGCGAAACTGCAGACGGCAAGAACACGCTGAAAGACACGCTCAAGAAATTCAACATTAAAGAACAGACATACTACAACTGGAAGAACGACGCACAGGCTAAGACTGCTAAGGCGGCATCGGGCTCCAAGAAGCAGGCAGCTGCCAAGCCTGCCAAAGCAAAGGCATCTACTTCAAAGCCAGCGGCAACGGTGTCCGCACCGGCCAAGGCGACCTCGAGCAAGTCCTCCCCTGCAACCGATGAACTCAAGGCTCTCGTTGCACTTGAAGCTGAAAATCAGCGCCTGCGTAAGTCGCTCGCTGAAAAACTACGCAAGGAAAATGCTGAGTTGCGTAAGCGCCTCGGCCTGTAATTAGATACGACCGCGTCACCTTTCGGGTGACGCGGTCGTCTGCATTCCACCGCCTTTCAAGGACACGGTGTTGGAATGAGGACATTCTTTTTGTTCTCGACAAGCGAATTTGTGCTGTTTAGTCTTCTTATAATGGAGCAACCGGTAAAACGTCGCGCACTCTTCTTCATTGGGGGATATGATCCGAAGACGCCGGACGCGTATTTCGGACGCATGACCAAGGAACTCCGTCGGTTTGACGACCTTTGGGAGACGCGAACTGAACTCTTAGAGTTAGATGGAAGCACAGACATCGCTTCGGCTCGAGTTCAATCACAATGTGTGGCTGAAAGCTGGCAGACCGATTGTGACTTCACCTTCCTGGCACTTAACTCTCTGGTTCTCTCCGACTTCAACCGTCCACTCCCCTGGCGGCTCGCAAAATATCTCTATGCGTTCATAGGCTTTTTGTTCTCAGGCGCCTGGCGCTTTTTCCTGACTGCTTGGCGCTTCGGACTCTATTTTCTTTACCCATTTCTAGCGATTGTCGGCTTTTCGGTCATCGGCGTCGTGGTGGCCCTGCTTGTGCCTTCGATCTTTGGTCCCGCAAAAGCGGTAATCGGCATAATGACGTTTTTTGTGGTCCTTGCAGTTTTCGGCAAACGCTGGTCCGTGAACCATCTCATGGATTTATGGTCATTTTCATTTGATTTCATCAGCGATAAGAGAGACGATGCCGATCAGTTGTTGGACCGCTTTGCCGAGAAGATTGTGCGACAAGTCAAAGACGGCGCGTATGACGAAATCATATTGATCGGGCATAGTACGGGCGGAATGTTGATCCTCGATACAGCAGCCCGTTGTTTGCAACGGGACCCAGATTTTTCTCGACGGGCCAACAAAGTCATTGTCCTCACGCTCGGTTCAACAGCGATGAAGGCCGGGTATCTTAGTCAGGCGAAAAGATTTCGCTCGAACGTACAACTGCTTGTAGACGACGGGAAAATCGACTGGGTGGAAATCCAATGTTTAACAGATCCGATTAATTTTTATAAAACCGATCCAGTCGTTGAGATGGGACTCAGAAGGAATGCGGGCAGAACTTTTCCCCTCGTAAGGGCGGTAAGGATGCGACAAATGCTGTTGCCTGAAACCTACCGGCGGATAAAGCGCAATCTCTTTCGCGTTCATTACCAGTATGTGTTCGCAAATACAGAGCGCTATTGGTACGACTTCTATCAGATCTGTTACGGTCCGCTTTTTCTGATCAACCGGGCGAAACATCACATCATAGGCAATCCATCCGACGAGGAGAGTGTTATATTATGACGTCTCAGATTGCTGTGCTCGTTTGGGCAATTGGTCTCATCATTTGGACCGTAGTTCGGATCCCACATCGTAGGCGCGCACGTAGAATCGGCGTCAACAGTGATGAGCGTACGCTTGCAGACAGACTAGCTCTGTCCATAGCGACTTTGTCGCTTTCAGTGATACCGATCGTCTACATTGTCACAGGATTTCCATCAGGTGCTGACTATAGCTTTCAGAGCTGGCTTGCATGGATCGGGCTTTTTGTTCAAATTGCCTTCCTCCTGATATTTTATATTAGTCACCGGCAGTTGGGACGGAACTGGTCAGTTTCCCTACAAATTCGCGAAAAACATGAACTTGTCACCGAAGGTATCTATCGCTATGTGCGACATCCCATGTATCTCTCATTCTGGCTATGGGCTGTAGCGCAATTTTGTCTGCTCCCGAACTGGTTTGCGGGTGGCGCAGGAATAGTCGGCGTGGGCATATTGTATTTTTGTCGTGTCTCTCAGGAGGAAGCGATGATGCGTACGCATTTTGGTCCCGATTATGACGAGTATTCAAAGAGAACAGGTCGCGTCGTTCCTAAGTTCTGGTGACTAATTTGAGAAATCATCTTCGCTTCTCCACTCGTCCCCTCAATCGGCGCTACATTTTAGCCGCTGGTCTGACACTCTTCGCTGCGCCCACATCGCTTGTGCAAGCGGCGACTAATTCTCGTAGGAGTTCTTTACAAAGCGACGCATCGATTCATCTCCTCCGCGGCTTTGCGAATATTTTTTCCAGGGGACTTGACCAAATTGCAACAGACCTTCGCTCAGCCGGTATTGAAGCGATCGTTCACAATCACAGCGCGTGGCGGTCCGTTGCAGCGACCATAATCGCAGATTATAAGAGCGGTCAGAAGAGATCTGTCGTCCTTATCGGTCACTCTTTGGGTGCCAATGCAATTATATCAATCTCTGAGGAACTGGCCGAAAATGGCATACGTGTTGACTTGCTGGCAAGTTTTGCCGCCACGGCGCCAGCGCCCATACCGCGCAACGTCAAGCACGCTATAAACTATTATTTTTCCGAGAACGGCTGGGGTCTGCCCCTTGTAGCTGGTCCACGATTTAAGGGAAAGCTCGAAAATCGGGACTATTCCCGCGCCAAAGATATCGGGCATTTTAATATTGATAAACAGCGCGCGCTTCAGGTCGAGGTAGAGCGCCAGATCATGTTAATCGTAAAAAGGCGAACCTAGATCGACTAAAATTCCACTATAAGGGTGAGTGCTCGAACTACTAAGCTTATCCGTCGTTCTTATCGAGTTTAAAGGCCTTTATGAAGTGGTTACCGATCGGCGCAGCTCTCCAAAGAATGCTATTCAGCCGAGCGATAATTTTATGACGATAGACCGGCAGCCTTCCTGGAAGCAGCGACCTTATCGCCCTTTCGGCAGTAATCCTAGCATCTATGTCGCCTGCCTTGCTGCCTACAACGACTTTCACCGCTGCACCCATCTGATTGCGCTGGCGCATCGCGTCGAGGGTTCATATGACGAGGTTCGCACCATGTGATCGAAGTCGAAATCTTTCCGAACACTGGTCGGCGCTTTAAGCGTGGAACGGCGGCGTTCATATTTCTATGCCGAAATTTCTCAATCGCCAGGATGAAAATGCGAGCATTTATGTGATTGAAATAAGCGATATTTTCCGAGTAATGCAGCAACGTTCGTCGTACGGCGACAACCGAACGGCAGCCAAATGACGGGTCATCGAGGGCCGACAACCTTCCGTCATTTGGTGTGCTTTCTTCTCAAACGTTCTCAGTTCACAGGGCTAGGATTGGTTTTGGGGTAGGTCTTGACCACCTCAACCGATGAGACCCTGTCATCCATTCCATAACGGCCCAGATTTTGAAGGCCCCATCTAGACAGAGTGACTTTTTGGCTTTGTCCGAAGCGCGGGTCGCTAAAGTCATGGTTGTAAAGGGTAACGTTTAGCCGCCCAGCACGTTGCTTTGGAACGAAGATGCTGCTCATCGTGTCATTCGGTATCCCTAGACTTGCAACATTGAAGCGATATGTTTCCTGTATGTTGGTCTTTAGCCCTTGAGGCGTAAAGATCAGCATTTCTTGTCGCGAAATCAACTTGTCTGGAGTGAGACGTAAGGAGGAGTTCTTGCCTAATCCCATTTCATGTTCGAACACGTGTACATTGTCACCCCATGGGTAAGGCCAGTTTGTCGTATCATCGATTGAAGGAGGACCTTCTTTCGGTATTTCTGGCGCATCGACGTATTCAAGACCCTTAATGTCGAACCAGACTTGCACATTTAGATCGGTCTTTTGTGGATCTGCTGCTATCACGCTCCAGGTCGTGTACGGACCGAATTTGTCCATGTCGATCGTTATCTCGCCTTTTGCCCTGTCGTCTGGGTCGAGCCATTGAGGACCGTCACGCTCAATGGCGACAAGACGCACGTTGAACTTGTTGTTGACGACACGAGGGTGAATTGTTGGACGTATTGTATCCCGTCCGAAATATCCAGGAGCCGGAAGCAGGTCGCTTGGGCCTTTGTCAAATAGCCGATAGGCTTCCCGACCTTCAAACCAAAGATACCACTCCAATTCGTGGTCATGGCCGCGGTTTTCGGAATAGTTGTTCGGGTTCCAACGCGTAAGTTGAACGCTCAATTCCTTTGCCAGCATTTTCTCTTTTCCTCCCATTAAGTAGATATCGAAGCTTGGCAGAAATTCACGTTTTGACAAGTAAGCCGCTTAACGCATGAGGTTTGCTAGGCAAAGGCGCCCTTAGCTGGGTTTACTTAAGCAGCCTTACGCAAAATAGTGCAATCAAAACAGACCGATGCACTGCGGCGCACAAAACACCGGTTTTTTATAAAGGCGGTTCCAAGCCTGCAATGGAGCTGGGCTAACGATGTTCAAACGAAACAATTCATGCGTGAAAGCGTTGTCCTATTCGGCGGCTGAGTTTCCGAGCTTCAACGAAGGAGAAGTAGCCATGATAGAGAACGGTTATAAGGTGAGACAAGAAACCGATGGTACGTGGTCAGTGGTAGAAGCCTATCGCGGCGAACCCGTAGAATACAAAGGTAAGTTTCAGACCGGTTTAACTGAGGCAGAAGCGAATGATTGCCTTGTTCAAGTCACTCGCACATACATGGAGCGACAACACGAAGGCGGAAGCGGTAACTTGCCTTAGATTACTGACATGGGCGACGCCGCCCCAAAGACCGACCATCCCATTTCCTTGCACAATTTTTCAAGGGCGCGAGTTCCAAGCAAGGAGTTGCCATGCTGGTTCAGTCCTGGCGACCAGACAGCGATCGACGCGATACCGGGAACAGTTGCAATGATCCCACCGCCCACGCCACTTTTAGCCGGCACTCCTACCCGAAAAGCGAAATCGCCAGAGCCGTCATAATGGCCGCACGTCATCATCAGCGCGTTAATTCGAAGAGCTCGCTCAACACTGACAATTCGGTGACCACTTAATGGATCCCGACCTGAAGCGGAGAGGAAGAGGGCAGAGCGTGCCAGTTGTTCACAGGACATCGCCAATGCACACTGGTGATGGTAAACGCCTAAAACATGCGAAGGATGGTTATCGAGGTTTTTGTTGGCTTTGAGCAGGTTGGCAAGCGCTGCGTTATTAAAGCCTGTTTGATCCTCGGCTTTCGCAACGCTCTCATCTATGAATATATCGTCGTCATCCGAAACTGAATGAACAAATCGAACAATCTCGCCTATTGTCTCCCGCGGTTTATGAGAACTTAGCAAGATATCGGCGACGACAATTGCCCCGGCATTGATAAAGGGGTTGCGCGGGATGCCTTTTTCTAGTTCCAACAGAACGCTTGAGTTGAATGGATCACCAGATGGCTCGCGGCCTACCCTATTCCAGATGCTGTCACCGCGTTTACCGAGTGCAAGCGTCAAAGCAAAAACTTTGGAAATACTTTGGATCGAAAATTTTTCCTTTGCGTTGCCAACGGAGAGCAATGCTCCCTCATGTAGCATCACCGCCATTCCAAATTTAGCTGGATCGATCTGCGCAAGAGGTGGAATGTAATCCGCAACCTTTCCGCGGGCTTCCTGCTGTGAGATCTCTGCCTCGATATCGGACAGAACGGCGCTCAATCGCTGCTTCAATTCAACTTCCTTCAAGGCTTCCAATTGTGAACGCGAAAGCCGTGATTCGGCTGTCTTTGAAAGAGCTAACACAAGGATTATAGGGAAAACCAAACATTAATGTCCGCCCCGCAAATATCAGATGAACCGTAGCTCTCTGAGGGTCTGCTTCGCTTGAATCAGTATCATGATTGCGGATCTATGTAGTTATATAGAACAGTCTTTCCTGCTCAGTGGTTATTGTGTCTGGCTGTCCTGAAGCGCATTTTGAGCCGGTTCCAACCCTTGAATAGCCCGCGTTTGGACGTGGATTCGAATATTTCCTCTGGACCATTGGGATCGAGGATTTCATTTTCAGCCAACCATTTTTCGATTTCGGAGAGTTGCGGCAGCTTATAGGGATACAAGCTGCGTCCGGTTCCACTCAAGTTTTCGATCGTTTTGATCATTGACCCGGTTTTCGCATAAAGACGCGATACGACCTCTTCCGTCACGCCCAAATGTTCAGCGATAAGGTCGTTACGCAACCAACTGATTTCCAGTCTCAATCCTTCGTATTTATCCCGTTCAGCAGAAAGGATGACATCACATTCACTATCCAGGCGCATTGAGCGATTGTTGAGATTCGATGAACCGACCCGCAATATTGCATCGTCAACAACCATGACTTTGGCGTGGACATAGATGGGGTGCCCGTTCGTCGTCTGCGGATGCCAAATCCGCAGGCGACTTTTATGGTCGATGCGCTGCAAAGCCTTTACCAATCTCGCGCGGGCCGTGTCCATCGCAAGCGGCTCTAACCAACCTTGAGCTGAATTGGGTGTGATGATAACGATCTCAGGTGGGTCTGGCTCTAAGAGACGCTCGGCCAATGCATGAGCGATTTTTCGCGATGCAAAATATTGGCTTTCTGCGTAAATCAAGCGTTTCGCTCGCCGTATCATATCGAGCCAGGCTGCCTCGATTTCATGTACCGGCAACTGATTTTCCATTTTTGGAAGGGTCCGTGCGATACCCAGATGCATATTTGCAAAGGTCGCAACCAAGGTTTCAGGCCAACAATCGTGCCGCTCGGCGCAGGGTCTAAGGGCCTCACCTGTAGCCGCTTCCCACCGCATTCTGGCGAGATCTCCGATTGCCTTGGCGGCGTCGCCATCAAAGGCGCTAGTTGTGTCATGCCACGGCTCCTGTGGAGAGCCGCTTGGCGTAACCCTGCGCGGATCGTCGTCAAGGTGCTCACGGGTGTCCCAGCGCCGCATTGTAAGGTCAATTCCACCGCAAAATGCGATGCTGTCATCGATTGCTACGATTTTCTGATGGTGGGAAGCAGCAATTGGATGTTTTGCATCGAACTTCAACGTAATCCGCGGGTGAGCCTTCCATCTCATCACAGTCCACAGCATGTTACCGCGTAACAGGGCCCTTAGTGCCCCCGTATCCCAGCGCAGCAATCGGATTTCTAATGAGGGCGTCCGATCTGCCAGCCAAAGGATAAAGTCACCCAGATATTGCGGCCCCCCGTCATTTCCCGCGCCAAGCGAGATCCGAGTGTCAAAATCCCAGCCGACAAGCAAGATCGATTGACGTGCCTTCAAGAGCGCCTGTCGAAGGGAGATAAAGTAGTCGGCACCATCGACAATGAACGCAAAGCGTTCAGCGTTTTCGACGCGCCAGCAATTCACTCCAGGCTGCAACAACTGATCTTCGGACATGTCCCCCGTCCTTTACTCGTATCGCCTGCGAAGTGCGGTTCCAACAAAATGGAGCCTCAAACGATCTTGTCGCTTTCAGTCGACGTTCCCGCTTCAATTTGATGGACATCTTCGACTTTTCCATTCGAAAAGAGGACAAGGGTGATTAAGGCAAACACCATAATGATAAGAGCGATGTCAAATGCGTTCACCGCGCAAGCAATCCCAATTGCGCCTGTGGCCCAGAGACTTGCAGCTGTGGCCGTTCCTTTTACAGAGGAACTAAGACGAAGGATTGCGCCTCCGCCTATGAAACCCATGCCGGTGATAACCCCTTCAATTATCCGGGCCAATGCCTCGGGGCTTTGGGCTGTTATCCCTTCGGTTGCCTGGACAAAACCACAGCTAGCAACCGCAACGAGAGGGAATGTCCGCAACCCCGCACTTCGCTCTTCTCTTTCTCGGTGCCACCCGATGGGAAGAGCTAAAACATAGGCGGCTACGAGCGTGATCACATGGGGCCAGATGTTGAAATTGTCGGAATTCAGAGCGTCATAAAGCGCGGCGTGGAATTGTTCCATACGTTCAACCCTCAAGATTTGTGCGTCATAAACGTACCAAGCTCAATAACGTTCCCCCGCCTCTCAAACTGCAGGATGGCTGCACGGTGTTGGAACAAAGGTTCAACAGTTAAGTTAACGCACACCCCTCGGCGGCGACGGCAAAGCCTGACAAGCCGTGATGTAGATGCAGAGAAACGGGGTATTTGGAATTTCTCGGCCTTTCAAAGACCTTATTGATTTGGCAGCAATGAAAGGAACTTCCGTGCGGATTGCGACCTACAATGTGAATGGTATCAATGGTCGATTACCGGTCCTGATGCGATGGCTCAAGGAAGACAGACCCGACATTGTAGCGCTTCAGGAATTGAAGACGACGAACGAGAAGTTCCCTTACTTGGCGTTGTCCGAAATAGGCTATCAGGCAGTTTGCCACGGCCAGAAAAGTTGGAATGGCGTTGCCATTCTTGCCCGGGGCCAGATGCCTGTTTTGACACGCGTTGGCCTGCCAGGGGATACCAGTGATACACAGAGCCGCTATATTGAAGCTGCCGTAAATGGTATTCTTATTGGTTGCCTTTATCTTCCTAACGGCAACCCGGTGCCGAGTTCAAAATACGACTTCAAGCTTTCCTGGCTCAAAAGATTGCACACTTATTCGGCTCAACTCCTGGACCTGAATGTGCCGGTAGCATTGCTTGGCGATTTCAATATTATACCGACAGATTTTGATGTTTACGCCCCTGAACGGTGGCGCGATGATGCGCTCTTTCGTCAGCAAGTCAGAGAGGCCTTTTCTCTGCTCTTAAGCTTGGGGTGGACGGATGCGGTCAGACAGCGGCATCCCAAGCAACAGAGTTTTACGTTTTGGAAATACTGGCGCAACTCATTTCAAAGAGATGCCGGCCTCAGAATAGACCATGTGCTGCTCGACCCCAACCTTGCATCAAGGCTTCGAACGGCAGACGTTCGAAGAGAGCCCCGAGGTTGGATTCGAACAAGTGACCATGCACCTGTAATGGTCGTTCTCGATTAAATCCCCGGATGAATTTAATATGCGCAAAGGTTTATGGGCTGCCGAAATGCGCACTGTCGCGGATTCTTCGAAGTCTTAGGTTAACCGTGCTTCTCCCTCCCACGCGTCAGGTTCTCAATCGGATTGAGCAGGCTTGCTCGGCTGGTCACCGCCAGTACCCGTCTCTGGGGTATTATCTGTCTTGATCTCGCGAGGTGGTTGGCTGGGCGTGTCCGATGTGGGAGGCGTTTGAATGCCCTGTGATGTCTGCCACGAACCGCCGCCACTCATACTCCACACCAAAAAGATGCCGATTATTACGATCAAAACAATCAGAATAAGACGTGGAAAATATCGCAACATCTTAGAGGATCCGCCTTCACCTTTTAAATTCTTCTTCTCGGGCATCATTTCCTCCACCCCAAAAAAGTCGCTACAAAGACCAGTATAACTATGACGAGGAGCGCAGAGATTATTGGAGCAAGTCCTCGCGATTTGCCTTTTTTCTCATATTCGCGTGGCCCGTGATCCCATGCCCTCATGCCACTCGCATGAGTTGTTGCGTTGACGTTTTGAACGCCCTTTTCAAGCTTGGGTGATTGCGCTTCGGTCAGGGTAGGATTCCCGCCCACCTCCGCGTCAGTCTCATAGGGTGCCACTGCCGGATCAAAGCCTGCGACCTTATCACCAGTTTCGCCTTTTTGAATGGCACCACGCGTGCGGGCACCAGAACTCCGGTCAGGCTGAATTTCTTTTACCATTCTAAACCTCCCAATCAGAACCGCACAGTCTCGCAAATGTTCCCTCGCGATACCTCTCCGCGCGTTACAGGGTTTGGGATACAGCAGCCTGATTTCTAATACTCTTAGAAATGCCATCTTTCGTTCACGACAAGCCTTCGCTGATCGCCGTGAATAAAGTTCCGAAGAGGCTGAAACTTTTTGATTGCTGTGGAGTTATTTGAGCAATGCCAAACCAGCTCGCCAGTGAGATAACGACACATTCACTGGCCCTGGTGTCTATTATAAAAGGAGATAATCAACATGAATTCTATCATCTATTTAGTAGGCCTTGTCGTAATCGTGTTGTTCATTCTTTCTTTTCTGGGATTACGCTGATGGTTGACCAAACTGTAATCGATAGTACTTCGGACCGCGGATACATAGACTGGGCCGCAATTTTTGCTGGCGCTGTCGTTGCGTCGGCTATCATGGCCGTTATGACCGCTTTCGCGAGCGGGCTGGGTCTAAGTTCCTTCTCGGTCGATGATGGTGGCGACCTCAGTGTCGCCTGGCTTGTAATAACCGCACTTTTTCTAATTCTGTCGATGGTCGCCTCCTATATGCTGGGTGGTTATATCACTGGCAGAATGCGCCGCCCCACCGGGACGGCCACACGCGACGAATCCACCGTTCGCGATGGGATCAATGGCCTTGTCGTTTGGGGTCTTGGTACTGTGATATCTGCGCTTTTCGCGTTAAGTGTGATTTCAGGTGGAGCTAAAGTTGTTGGAAATGCTGCCCAGACAGCTGTGGAAGCCACGGGTTCTGTGGTTGGCGGCGCTGCACAAGGCGCTGGACAAATAGCTGGTGGTGTCCTGTCAGGCGTAGGAAACGCAGCAGGTGGTCTAGCGCAAGGTGCAGGCCAAGCGGCAGCACCCTCTGTTGAACAGATGTTGCCAGAGGGCTTAAAGACCAATCCGATGGACTATCTGACTGACACGCTTCTTCGGACTGATAATCCAAACACGACAGCTGGTCAGGAAGCCCAGGATGTTGCCAATTTCCAAAGGCAGGCCGCTGGCATCCTCGGTAATTTGCTTTCCACAGGCGAAATATCTGAAGCAGATAAGACTTGGCTGAGCACACAAGTCGCTAATCGCACGGGCATCAGCCAAACTGACGCCGACACGCGTGTTAATCAGGCAGTGGAACGTGTTCAGACACTTCGAACAGAAGCTCAAACGAAATTTGATCAAGCCCAAAAGGCAGTTGCTGATGCAAGAGCTGAAGCTGAGAAGGCAATTGAGGAAGCTAAGACGAAAGCCGCTGATGCTGCGGAGCAAGCAAGGATTACCGGTATTTTGACTGCATTCTTCCTTGCTGCTTCTGCGCTTGTTGCTGCCGCAGCAGCCTATATTGGTGCTGTGCATGGCGGCCGCCATCGCGAGGAAGGTCGCATATGGGGCGGTCTTGCGTATCGCCGATAAGTAGGGATACGAGCAGCCAAACACACAGGATCTCTGTAAAGACAGAGATCCTGTTTGCTATTTATATATTGCAGCCCGATCAAAAATGAGGTTCGGACCTTTGAAAACAGGACCGTTACAAGCCCGATCGGTGTGAAAAGGATCGTGCTTTTAAATCGCGTTACAAGACCAAATGCGGGATCAGTTTGATGTTTTGACGCTCTCTCAAAGTGTTGTGAGGCGCTAATTACAGCGCCTCATCACGCTTTATTATTTTTGAGCGAGTGCTTGAACACCGTCGAGTGCGCACTCGGCGTCGATGCTGCCCGTCGGCGCACCACCGACACCTATCCCCCCGACCAGCGCTTCGCCGATCTTGATTGGAAGACCACCTGCCTGGATGACAAAGCGGGAATCCATATCTCTCATGCCACTATTTGCTGGCTTGGAGGCGATGAAATCGGCGATTTCACCGGAATCGCGGCCGAGCGCTGCTGCGGTGAACGCTTTGCCTGTTGCGCTATTGTCTGTGTGCGGGCCCGAGAGGTCCGCTTTGAGAAGAACCTTGGTCGAACCATCGCGCCCTACAACTGCGACACTCACATTGTGTCCCTTGGCGGCGCAGCTTTCGAGTGCAGCCTGGGCCGCTTTTGTTGCCAGTTCAAGCGGGAGATAAGGGGTGGTAGGAAGCGTCTGGGCAACAACTGCGCCCGGAGCCATCGACAAAGCCAAAATTGCAAGTTTGCGGATCATGGTTACTCCTTAATCGTAATGAGCGCAGTCTAACCCTGCTTTTTGCCTTAGAGTATCCGTAATTACTGCATGATCCTCCGTAGTTCTACTGAGGAGCAACGCCTTGCAACAACATACGTGTCATTTCTGCCTGTGATGTTGTCCCCAATTTTAATCCAATTGCAGCGCGGTGACTGTCGACGGTCCGAGGGGATAAACCAAGGCTATCGGCGATTTGCCTGGTGGTGAACCCTTCTGCAATGCGCTCAAGAACTTCACGCTCCCGGGCAGTCAATGTATCGAGCAAAGCCTGATTTTCAGCCCTGAGGGCCTTATCAATGAGCAGCTGCGAAAGCTTGTTTTGCGCCTTATGAATAGCGTCAATCAAGTCTTGCTCGTCTATGGGTTTGGAGAGGTAATCTACAGCGCCGTTCTTAAACGCTTTCCGGCAAGCCTCGATATCCCCATGACCAGAGATTATAATCACCGGCCAATCAACAAGTTGACCCTCAAGTCGCTCCTGGAGTTTCAGACCGGTCATGACAGGCATGCGGATATCAAAAATCAAACATCCTGGTTGTAACCGGGCGAGTTGGGCCAGGAAAGCCGTCGGATCGGCAAAGGTTCTGACTTCAATGTCGATGGTCGAAAGAAGAAGGCTTAGCGCTTTTCGGACTGCTTCATCGTCATCCACGAGATAAACAGGGTACGCCACTTTGCTATCCTTCGCCTTGAGTATTGGGCAATTCAACCCGGAACAGCGCCCCGCGGCTGTTGGGAATGTAGTGAATCTCACCGCCGAAACCTTCTACCAGCCGCTTGCTGAGCGCCAATCCCAGGCCCGTACCCTCGGAACGTCCGGTCGCAAAGGGGGTGAAAAGCCGGTCGAGCAGTTGTGGGTCCACGCCCGGGCCATTGTCGGCAATTTCGAGGACCGCGAGATTATTTTCAAGCTTCAATGACGCCTCCACCCGACGATCGTTTTGCGGAGCATTGTCTGTAAATGCCTCAATCGCATTGCGCAGGAGATTGAACATGACCTGTTCCATTTCCACCGCATCCACGGTGGCTATTACGGGGGTCAGAGGCATTATAAGGTCAAGACTAACGCTTCGACGGCGCGCTTCAGGGTCGAGCAACGTCTTAACCGTCATCAGCGAGTTTCTCAGATCTGAGGGTTTCTTTCCCTGGCGTTGCGGCCGAGACCAGTTCCGGAGCCGATCCAAAATAGCCGATGCTCTGCGTGCCTGCTGCACGATATCATCAAGCGCTTCTGCGACAGCAGCGAAATTGTTTCGTTCCAACAGTCGCCTGCTTGCCTGAGCACTTGCAAGAAGGGCCGTCAAAGGCTGGGTGAGTTCATGAGCCATGCCACTGGCCATTTCACCGAGCGAATTGACACGCGTTGCATGAGCAAGGCGGGCTTCAAGACCACTTAATTCCGCTTGCTGTTCAGCTTGCCGCGTGCGTTGCGTCTGTCGCGCAATAACCAACCCGCCAAAAAACAGCAGATTTACCAAGACCAGGATCGGAACCAGACGATTGGGCGGCAGTAAATCAGACCAGCCTATAGCGATGGCCGTTTCAAAAATGAGCGGTTGTGTGCTGCTTCCCAGCTTCTTCGAAAATTGTCCGCTATCGAACGATCCGGGATGGCTGGCCAATACTGTTCCATCAGGCATGAGGATGCGACGCGCGGTGCCAGGACGATCCCAAAACGGATCGTCCGAGCTGATCAACGCATCGGCATTTATCGACAGCATGAGCCCATCATGGGGACTTTCGGTTTTGGGGCTGCGTTTTACGATCAAATAGTGGCCGGGTCTTTTGTCCGACGACATGAGGTGGGGAACTTTGCCCGATGACAAAGCTGCTTGTCGAACGGCTGTGATGAGCTCTGGTTCGAGAGGACGACTTCCGATCACTCGTCCTTCGGGATTTACCGGCACCAGCTGGATTTCATCAATTCGCGGGTAAAAGCGGATGATGGTCCCGGCGACTTCCTCAAAGACATCAAGCTGCGAAGTCTCTTCGCTTCTGGCTTTGGATTGTGCGATTGTGGAAAGCGCTGTGAGATGTGCATCGTGCTGATCCGCGCGCTGCGATGCCTGGCGATGCAAGGTGAAACTTGCTGCCTGAAGCTGGGATAACGATGTGGTATGCTGATAAATCGATAGGCATAGAACGCTTGCTATATTGATGAGCAACCAGACGAATAATGGAAGTAGCGCGCGCCGCGACAGCAGGCGCTTTTTTCCATTTTGTCCGTTCATCAATTATACCCGGCTTCAGTGATCCTTTATCTAGCATAATGGCAGAGCTTTGCGTAGCCAACCCCAAATAACAGATCTTTAGTCTCAGTCAGGCATGCGCAAAACAAAAGCTGCGTGATCGCTTTTGTAACGTCCCAAATATCTGGCGATCACGAGCTTACAACAACGAAAATACCAGAGATTGCGGAACATTGAGACGGTCCTGGAGTTCAATTCGTGCATCGCGAAAATTGTGTGATGTGGCTTAGGCTCAAACCTGAATAGAGAAAAATGGACGTCGCACTCATCATCGGCTATCTCGCCTCCCTTTGTTCTGTAACAAGCTTCGTTCCGCAGGTGTTGAAGGTCGTACGGACAGGTGACACCGAAGCAATCTCGATGAGGATGTACACCGTGACGGTGATTGGCTTCGCCTTATGGTCCGCGTTTGGTTTCCTGCGGCATGAGTGGCCAATCATTCTCACGAACTGTTGTTGCTTTTGTCTTTCCGGATTTATTTTGTTGAAAAAATATAGATCCACGTGAGCAGCTGTTTCCGTCGGTCGCGATCATATCATTTTGTGCAAAGCGTCTGTGTGTCACGTCACCGACCATATCAGGGTAGCTGCGACCCCTCACAGGCGCATTCGCGAAAAGCCCGATAGATAGTAGACCCCGCAACTGTTGACTTTACCATGCATCAATTCCATGTAACCAAGAGTATGGGAAAGAAAAGCGACACCGACGCTAAGCGCATGCAAGTGACACAAACCTGGCAGCTCCCTGTTACAGCCACGCTCGGCTCTGGCGTACGCGCCAAGGGGATTCTCCAGGAGATACGGGCACGTGTGCCCTTTATCGTGCGGGACGCTATCAATTTGGAAGCTGGGACAATTTCACTGTCGTTGCCAGTTGATTTACGTGATCGCTTTGATGCAATCGTCGCTTCAATAGACCAAGCCCTTGAAAAAGTGACGGAATTGCCGGTTATTCCAAGAGAAGTAGAAGATATTCTCGCAATATCAACAACTGAACGTCACAAGTGGCTAAAAGACGGACGACTTCCAAGCGCTGGAACGCGCACAGTGAAACTGCGCGGTCGTGCCAGAAAAATTACCTTTCATGTCTTTGATCCCAAAGTGATCGAAGACATACTTGATCGTGGGGCTGCGGAAATATGGCGTGAGCACGATAAGGAGACCGCATCTGAAAATAGAAAACGCGCCGCTGCAAAGGCTAAATTGGCACGGTCCCAGAAGAACCGTGACAAACCAGATCCAGCACTCAAAAACGCAAACGATGGCGGTTTGAAACCAGACGGCTGGGATGAATTCAATGCAGACGGCTTCCTAAAATAAGCACCCCTCATCTTGACTTGATTTGCTTGGGTTAGGTGCGAGCGTGTGTTTTGCCCGAAACAATCTTAAGCAGTTAAAAATCTGAATCCTGATTGGTGAATACTTCGACCTTTGGCCATCCTAGCTTCGGGTCGGGCGAATAAATGCGACAATTGCCGGTATTGAGCGATAAAACCCCATCAGAGCGAGGCTTAAAATAGCGACATTTGTAGCGAAGAACGTCCAATCGACCTGCGTTGGAAACTGATCAAACTTTACCCAGCTTAATCTGACCTGTTGGGGATATCGCGAAAATTGCAAACGTGAGATATCCTGCTCGATCCATTTGAAAGGCCAGCCGAAATTTACCGAGGCTTGATCCGAAAAAGAAGTGACAGATTCGCTCTTCGCGTTAGCAATCGTCCAGATTATGATGCTTGAAAGCGGTAAGCAGCATAAAAACACCTTTATACGATTGGCAAACATAATGATGGCCTTGCTAATACTCGAAAAGTCCGTGCAATATTGTGCTTATTGAGCACCGCATCAAGGTAAATTCTTGGCTTTCGGGCTAAAGCTTAACGCACTTGCGCTTTGGCCCGGTTGATAAGATGTCGCTCGACTTCCTAGCTTGTCATCTTAGCAGTGAAGCGACGTAAACAGCGACCACTAATGAGAACGCCGTACTGCACAGCCTTGAACGCATATGATCACGCCTCTTGGCAGATGAAGAAGCGGCGTTAAGTCTTTCCAGCTTGATCAGAGAACGTATCCTGCATTTGCACGATTCTAAGCAGGGCAGTCCGCAACCAATCTGCGCACAATGAAATTTGTACACTCCTGATTATAGCGTTGATTGTGCAAATGCAAACGCAAGGCAAAATTGTCTCACTAGGCAGGTCAGCTGCGGTTAGCGACACAATCATTAATTTCTACAGGCTCATCCAACCCGAGCTGCGACGCTGATATCATCAACTCAACTGCCGCAGATATTGGAGCGATAATCGGTATTTCAAACCAGGTTCGCAAAAATTCCGCAGCTTCTCCAAGCGGCCCTCCTCCAATTATCACCGCGTCGGCATCGTCTTGTAGACAGTCGTTTACAGCTTTCGCCAATTCTTTACATAATAAGTCATTATTGCCAGCTAATTGCTCTGGATCACCGTGTGTGCAGCGAATTCCCGTATAGGTTTGAGCATAACCAAGCCAATCAGCGCGTGCCGCTATCGCATCTGCCAGATCCGGCGTTACCGTAGCAACTCCAAATTTCCGACCATTTTGTCCAGCCTCAATCATCGATGCCTCACAAATACCGATGACAGGAATTGCAAGTCTGTTTTGAAGAGCAACAACGCCTGGGTCGCCATAGGCACTCACGATGATCCCATCATAATTAGGAGCCTCTCTAGTCGCGATTTCGATAACTTGAGCTGCCGAAGCTTGGAGCTGCACCTCATTCACGATCATCGATGGACTGCGGTCGGCGGTGGCCATATCAAGTTCAAGCCGCCCCTGAGCTGTCCGACGTGCGATGTTGAGCATCATCTCCGTCGTAGCCACTGTACTGTTCGGATTAATCAGCAATATACGCGGAGATGATGACATCAATTTCAAACCTGTTCTTTTGCAGTTTTTAATGTTGTTACTTCTGTTGTATCTAGATCAGCCGGCTGGGTCAGATCTTCCATGGAACGACGATAGGTTTCCGGTCCCAATTGGATACAGAAAGCAAATACCGCATACATTGAAGCTGCGAGACTGAAAACTCCAATCATGCCGAAGTTATCAAACAACGCGCCCGCAATTGTTGGCACAAATGAACCCGCAGCAGAACCACTCGCGAGGATAAGTGCCACGCCGAAGCCGCGTATACGTGTTGGATAAAGTTCTGGTGCGTAGATCCAGATTGATGTGTTTAGGAGCAACACAAAAAACTGGAACACCGCTCCAAAGAACAGAACCAAATACAAGCTGGTTCCTAGATAGATAATGGCCAAGGCGGCAGCACATGCACAAACTGATCCCAGCGTGAGTACTTTCTTACGTGGGAAGTAATAGCCAAAGGCTGAAGCTGCAATTGCGCCTAAAACACTACCACTTTGAATAATCATGCTGTAGAGCAGACTGCCCGAAAGAGTGTGCCCCATCGATATGAAGATCATGGGCATCAGAGTGAGCACAGAAAGCTGCGCGCCGTAACTCATCAAGATTGCGATCGCCACAGGAATAGTTCTTCCGATAAATGGCTGATGGAAAAGCTCTTTCCAGTTTCCTTTTGTCGGTGCAACTTCACTGGCCTCTGGCTTTGAGAGGTACTCTTTCATCTTGAGATTCTTAGGCCGCAAGGTTCCTGAAGCCAAGATTGAGAGTACTTTGTTTGCTTCTTCAGTTTTCCCTTGAGAGGCCAGAAAACGAGGGGTCTCAGGAACATATCGGCGGAAGAATACCACCAGAAACGCAGGGATTGCTAATACAGCAAATAACCAGCGCCAGTTGTTCTCGCCAGGAAACAACGTAAACACGAGCAAGCCAAATGCCGGTGCCAGAAAATTGCCGAAACCACCCGCCCCCACATTCACAAGGCCTGCTGCTGTCCCACGAAACTTTGGTGAGCAAAATTCAGCGAGCATTGTTACAGCTGTCGATATCTCACCGCCCACACCAAAGCCCACAATTGCCCGGGCCACACACATCCAACCAAAGCTCGGCGACAGAGCGCATAATGCCGAGCCTAAGGTGAACAGGAGCAAATTTATGCTAAGCATGACGCGTCGGCCATAACGATCTCCGAGAATTCCGGAGAGAAGACGACCTGCAGCAGCACTCGCAAAGGTTATCGTATTCAAGAATCCAATATCGGTACCCGTCAGGCCCCATTGCTCGCGCAAAATTGGCCCTACCAAGCCAATAGTGTTTTGTTCGAAGCTGTCGAACAGGCATCCGATAAGAACCAAAAGCAATATCTGTTTGTGCGCGCCCGTCACTCCTATGCTTCCCAGCGCTTGTTCCATTTGCTTATTTGCTGGCGAAGAGCCGCCAGTTTGTATCATTTGTTCCCCTGCCATAACGGTCTAACTCCCTTGTTCAGCCGTATGAAATTATTTTTTCATATTGAAGCACAAGAAAATTGATTTTGATAGTTATTTTTTATGCATGATAAACAGATAGATAGTGGATTTCTCGTGCGATTAAAAAGGATGCATGAGGCTTGAAATTCTGCTAATAACTTGCTTCAGTTGAAAATTGGATTT
Organism: Ochrobactrum sp. BTU1; assembly: GCA_018798825.1. Taxonomy (NCBI): domain Bacteria; kingdom Pseudomonadati; phylum Pseudomonadota; class Alphaproteobacteria; order Hyphomicrobiales; family Brucellaceae; genus Ochrobactrum; species Ochrobactrum sp. BTU1. The sequence continues at coordinate 715,922 of CP076357.1, forward strand.
CAATCTGACTCATGAATGCGGCGCCAAGATCATTCCTTTCCCGTGTACGAGATGCGCTGGAAGAACTGCCTCCGGCCGAAAAGCGGCTGGGCGAATTTGTATGTGACTTTCCTGGTGAACTTGCGAGTTACTCGGCGTCCGAACTCGCCTCGCTTGCACATGTTTCAAACGCGACCGTCACGCGTTTCATACGTCGGCTTGGCTATGAAACTTACGAAGAATCCCGTCGTCATGCCCGCGAGGAGAAGCAAACGGGGTCACGTCTGTTCTTGTCGAGCGTCACTGACCTGGCTGAAGGACAATCGCTTGCAGCACATGTCGGCCAGGGAATTGCTAATCTTGAACAGACATTTGTTTCTATTCGCGATGCCCAGATTGACGCTGTGACCCAAACATTGCTCACCGCGCGCCGAATTTGGGTCATGGGCTTTCGCAGCAGTCAACCTTTTGCCTCTTATCTCCAGTGGCAAATGACGCAAGTGGTCGATAACATAGTGGCCATCCCTGGTCCTGGACAGACCCTTGCCGAGTATCTTGTGGCGATTGCGCCAGAGGATCTCGTTATAGTGTTCGCGTTGCGCAGACGCATTTCGAAGTTGGACGACATACTGTCGGCAATTGAGAAGCGGGGCGCTAAGCTCCTTTATATAACTGATGAAGGTGCTCCATTTCGTGCTTCCGCAGATTGGCACTTTCACTGCCAGACTCTTGCACCAGGTCCGCTTTTCAATCATGTGTCGGTCATGGCACTTTGTCATGTACTCACAACAAGGGCGATTGAAAAAGCAGGGGTTGCGGGTCGCAAGAGATTGCGTGAGATTGAAACACTTGGCGATGCACTCGAGGAGCTTTGATCCACCATCAACGTCAATAGATCCCGCGCGAAGTGTTAAGATGGAGCGCCGAATATCAACAAATTGAAGAACCTAGATTTTCCACTGCCCTGAGAGTTTGAATATGTCTGCATTACTCAATCTAGATCAGCAGACCATGTTCGCCCTCAACGCTCTGTTGCTTCTGGTTTTCGCTACCGCTTTTGCCTTTGCCGGAACCGGACGCAATGATCGCCTTTATTGGGCGTATATGGTGATCTCGAACATTGTATTTGCGATATCTTTCCTTGTCTTTTCACAAAAAATACGCGGAAGCTCAGCAGACCTTTTTCTACCGAATTTTCTGATTTTCGTAGGTTTGAGCCTGCGCTGGATTGCAATTCGCGAATTCTATGGCAAGTCAGCGACCATAAAAGCCCTTCTGATCGTCCCGTCAGCCGCAGTGCTCGCCTACATTTCCTGGCCACTGACGGGGCTTGGCACAGTTTTCGGCACAATAAATCTGCTGATTGCCGTTCAGATCCTTGTAATCATCTGGTCTATTGCTTGTGAAAAAGAAGATCTGAAATCAAAATGGGGGCTGATCGCGAGTTACGCAGTGCTGGTAGTATCCTCGTTATTGAGGGTCCTGCAAGGTTCGATCCTTCACCCATCTATGGATTCGCTTTTACCGGCCGATCTTTTTCTGCAGCTCAACCTGGTCGCTGCCGCTATCCACATCAGCGCCTCGGGAGCCTTTTCTTTATTGATCGCATACGAGCGTAGTGTGAACAATCTGCGCGCAATCGCACTACGTGATCCGTTGTCAGGACTCCTTAATCGACGGAGCATAGAGGCATTTGCAAACCCTGACACAGGAAAGAGCCCAACGTCCAAGGCGACGATCATCATGATCGACATCGATTATTTCAAACTGATAAACGATTCCTATGGCCACGCAGCAGGTGACGCCGCGATAAAGCACTGTGCGAATTTAATCAGTGCAACATTCTCCAAAGACAGCTTGATCGCACGGGTGGGTGGAGAGGAATTCATGGTAATTGCCCCGGGCCGGACCTCGGCATGGAGTACAGAAACTTCCGATAGATTTCGCGAAAAACTTCTAGCTGAGCCATTTCATCATAATGGGCAAGCGATCCCGTTTACAGTGAGTATGGGTATTTGCAGTGGACATATAAACACAATCGCAGAGTTCGATGCCCTCTGGAATTGCGCAGATAAAGCTATGTATATTGCAAAATCCGCGGGTCGTAACAAGACCTAAGTAAGTGGGTGCCTGGCAGTAAAGCAGCCGCAGCTAGATGGCCGCGGCTCGATTTTGCCGGTCTCATCCCCATCAGTTTCACGCAACTGAGGTCAGTTGCAACAACGAAACCGCTTTCGCAAGCTGTTCCGTTATTGAGATAATAAGCACTGCGATAGCTGGCATATTTTAAGGCATCAGAATTGCTCGCGGTTCTACAAACTCATCGATCCCAAATGCGCCAATCTCCCTCCCAAGCCCGGATTTTTTGAAGCCGCCAAAGGGCGCTCTTGGATCATGAGGAGCGCCGTTGATGACCACGCGACCAACAATCAATTGCGATGCCACGCGCTGCGCACTATCCATGTCTTGCCCCAACACGTAGGCTTGCAGGCCGTAATCGCTATCATTGGCAATGGCTACGGCCTCTTCTTCATCCCTGTATGGAATAAGGCTAAGAACCGGCCCGAAAATTTCTTCTCGAGCAATACGCATGTCATTTGTGACATCGGTGAAGATCGTTGGTCGGACAAACCAGCCTTTGGTAAGACCATCGGGACGCTCGAGCCCGCCGGCAAGTAAAGTAGCGCCTTCTTCCAGACCAAGACGGATATAGGATTTCACTCGGTTCCATTGCGCCAGACTTGCCATTGGTCCAATTCGAACATCAGGATTACTTGGGTCTCCGACCTTGAATTTGGCAACTTCCTGCTTCAACCGGGTCTCGATCTGGGTAAGAAGTGCCCGTGGTACTAGAATTCTAGTGCCTGCTACACATGCCTGGCCGCTATTGGCAAAGCCCGACAGCAAAGCGATGGGCAATGCATGATCCAAGTCCGCATCAGGCAAAATGAGCGTTGGACCTTTGCCTCCCAACTCAAGAACGACGCGCTTCATATCCTCAACGGCTGCAGTTTGAATGAGCTTGGCTGCAGAGGTCGAGCCTGTAAAACTGATCGTTGCCACATCTTTATCCCCCGTCAAAGCTGCGCCGACAACCGCCCCTGTCCCGTTCACGATGTTGAATAAACCGGCGGGCAATCCGGCCGAATGTAACCGCTCAACAAAGAGCTGGGTCTGGATCGCGCTTTGTTCGGCTGGTTTAATGACGACAGTCGAACCAGAACCAATTGCATGTGCAAGCTTACTCGCAATAAAGCCGAAATTGCTGTTCCAAGGGGTGATTGCAGCTATAACGCCTCTGGGCAGCATTTTCACCATGCTCCGGCCGGCCACACGATCGAAATCATAATCTGCAACCGCTTCTGCCATGACATTGAAAGCTGAGGCTGCATTTTGCGCGGAGAAGCTGCTGAAATAGTGGGGCGCTCCGTACTCTTCACGCATTGCATCAATAAGCTCTTGAGGATTCGCAAGTACCGCTTCTGCAAGGCTCTTGAGCATATCAATGCGTTCGGCTTTGCTAGTTGCTGCCATCGCAGGAAACGCTCGCTTTGCAACCATAACCGCCGCCTTGGCATCATTGGCATTACCGAGGCGAACACTGCCAATCGTTTCCTCGGTAGATGGATTTGATAGATCCAACCATTCATTGCCTTCAGGCGTAATAAAGGCTCCGTCGATATAAATCTGTTCGATCTTTCGCATGATAAAAATCCTTAAAGGTTGCTGCAAGAGAGTTAAGTCTCTGCTATTGACAAGTAAACATGCACGAATGTTTGCGGACTGATGAGGAGAATCGCGCGATGACCAATGCCACACTCGCCGAGTTGCAAGCCGTTGCGGCTGTGGCAAGAAACAAAGGTTTTCGGTCTGCAGCGCGCGAACTCGGCGTCTCCTCATCCGCATTAAGTCACGCTGTTAGAGGTCTGGAAGAGAGGTTGGGTGTCAGGCTTTTCAATCGCTCCTCACGCAGCGTCGCACTAACGACTGCTGGCGAAAGATTGGTTGAGGCCGTCATCCCAGCACTTAATGACATCGACATTGCGCTCGATAACATTCGGGAGGAAGGGCCCGAACCCACAGGCATCCTGCGGTTGAATATGGCACTTGGCGCGGCCCGGATGCTTTTGATCCCAATGATCCTTGAATATCTGCGTCTTTATCCGCGGATGGAGGTGGAGATGATTACCGAAGGTGGCCTTATCGATGTCATTGGCGAAGGTTTTGATGCAGGCGTTCGCCTCAGAGAAGCCGTTTCGCCAGATATGATTGCTATTCCGATCATTCCGAAGATCCGCTCCATAATTGTCGCCTCACCTGCTTATTTTTCAGGGCGTGATAAGCCTGTTCATCCACATGATCTGATGAACCACCAATGCATTCGCGCCAGAATGGTCAGTGGGCGTTACTATCATTGGGAGTTCGAAAATCAGTTCGAAGCGTTCCGTATAGATGTGCCTGGTCAACTCGTTCTAGATGAGAGCGGCTTGATGCTCGAAGCCGCTCTCGCGGGTGCGGGCCTCGCCTATCTCTCCGAATTTTCAGTCGACAAATATCTCAAGACTGGCGAACTCATTCAGGTGCTTGATGAATGGACACCTCCCTATGAGGGATTGTGTATCTACTATCCCGGACGCAGACACGTACCGGCGAAACTCCGAGCCTTTATCGAGCTTGCAAAGCAATATGCTGCCAAACATGACAGTTGAAGGATTATGGCATGATCCGTCCCGATATTGCCGACCGGGACGGTGCCTTCGCCGCAACGCTTTGAAAGCCTCAGCTCGCGCCTGTCAGTAGACTGAACAGCCCAGTCAACGCTGAAGGCTCTGTCGATGTCAGATCATACGGACATGCCACTGAAAGCAGCGCAAAGCCAATAAGTCCAACAATCATATACTTCATCTTAAGCGCTCCTTTTTTGCAGATTAAGTCTCTAAGATCGTCAGTTCCACAGCGATGTTGCCCCGCGTTGCTTTCGAATAGGGGCAGGTCTGATGCGCTTGTTCGACAATTGTGCGAGCCAGCTGCGGATCAATTCCCGGCAAATAGATCTGCAAGCGCGCCTGCAGAAAATACCCGCCGTCATTGGTTCCAAGGTCGACCTCTGCGTTGACGGCTACCTCGGACGGAAGACGAAGCTGTTGCTTGCCTGCAGCAATTGTCATTGCACCAATGAAGCACGCAGACCATCCGGCCGCAAACAGTTGCTCGGGGTTGGTTCCGGTCTTACCGCTGCCGGGAGGTGAAAGCCGTACATCAAGTGCGCCGTCATCACTCAGTGCTGCACCATCACGACCACCCGTCGTGCGGGTTTTTCCGGTATAGAGAACCTTTTCGATAGCAGACATTTTTCTTCCTCTCTTTTTGCAGCTTCGCAAAATAACTGCCAAGCCGCTGACAAGAGAAAATTTAATGTCCAGCAGTATCCTGCATGTTTCAGGAAATACCCAAAATGTATCACTAAGTAGTCAGGATACACTGTTGAGCGGGATCATCACTCCTTTGGAATAATAACCTCAGCAGCCAAACCACCTCCCTCACGGTTGTAAAGCCGCACTTTTGCGCCAATCGCGACACTGAGCTGCTGTGCAATCGCCAGCCCCAGCCCGGTCCCGCCGGTTTCTCGATTACGCGAGTGCTCAAGGCGATAAAAAGGTTGCATCGCGGCCGCTAGTTTATCGTCTGGGATCCCTGGCCCTCTATCGGAAACAGTGATGACGAGCTCCTGGTTCTCCATCCTTTCGACCACTATCTCTGCTGCCCCAGAGAATTTCAGCGCGTTATCGATGAAATTGGTCAGAATCCTTCGCAAAGCGTGCGGCTTGGTCAGTGCCGTTCCTGAAACATTGCTTAAGACTGTGACCTGTTTTCCGGTATCCTGATAGTCATAAGCTACGCTGTCGATGAATGATGACAGGTCGATACGGGACGGCTTTTCACCACGGCCATGTGTACTGCGCGCATAAGCAATCCCGTCCTGAACAAGCTGTTCGATTTCACGAAGATCTTTGATAAGTTTGCGCTTGTCTTCGGTATCTTCTGCCATATCCGCCCGCAGACGCATCCGGGTGATTGGCGTTTGCAGATCATGAGAAATCGCAGCCAGTATCTGAACCCGTTCCTCCAGATAATGTGCAATTCTATCACGCATTGCATTGAACGCACGTGTTGCCTTAATCACTTCAACAGGCCCCGTTTCCGGAACCGGGGGCGTCTTGGTATTGGGATCAAGGGCCGCGGCCGCAGCTGCAAAATCACCGAGAGGTCGCACGGCCAACCTTACGGCAAACCAGACGCACAAAATCAGCAAAATCATTTGTAATATAAATACATAAGGCAGCCAGGATGCGATTGGCATTACCCCGCGGGGCGTTACATCAATCGTTAAAGGCTCGCCATCAGACAATGTCAGATGTGCCTGCAACCGCCGCCCCTCCCCCGGGATAGCTTCAACGCGCAAGGGATATTTATGCCCCGCAGCATCCTCAATACGTTCAGCAATTTCAGCCCCCCGTCCGCTTGTGTCTTCAACTCCAGGATCACCCGCGCCTAAAAGGAGACGGTAATTGCCACGGCTAAGCCGGTTAAGCCACTCGGGCCGCTCCTGCGAAGGCAGGCGATCAATAACCGCGATCGATGTTGCCAGATCGCTCTCTAATGTGCCGAGCATAATTGCTTTAGCCGACATATATCGCTCGGCCACAAGAATACTAAAAGACAATCCATAAGCAATCAGAAGACCTGCAAACAAAATGAGGAAAAGCCGCGCACGTAACGTACGGGGCCAAAAGCGAAACTGAGAAATGTGGCTGCCTTGGATCATTATACGCGCGGCTCCGATATCTCAACAGGTACGGAAAAAACATAGCCCTCTGCACGTACGGTCTTGATGTAAAGCGGCTCTCGGGCATCGTCTCTTAATCTCTGTCGCAAACGGCTGACCAGAAGATCTATGGATCGGTCAAAGAGTTCTGCATCGCGCCCTTGTGTCAAATTGAGGAGCTGATCGCGGTTCAAAACCCGCTGCGGATGATCAATGAAAACGCGTAAAAGTCGATATTCTGCACCACTTAGAGCAACCTCTGTTCCTTCATTATCGAGCAGATGCCGTCCAACAGTATCCAGTCGCCAGTTTCCAAATTTAAGCAAGGTCCCAGCTTCGCTGATCTGAAGGTTCGGTGGCAACATGCGGGTTCGGCGCAGAACGGATTTTATCCGGGCCAGAAGCTCGCGGGCTGCAAAGGGCTTGGAGATATAATCATCCGCCCCCATTTCAAGCCCGATAATGCGATCCATCTCGTCATCGCGCGCAGTCAGCAAAATGACCGGAACTGCCCTGTGTTTGCCAGCCCGCAGTTCGCGGCAAAGCACGAGCCCGTCATCACCGGGCATCATGATATCCAAAACAACCAGATCGACAGAGTTGGCTTCAAGAATACTGCGCATCTGGCGGCCATCAGCCGCAACCGTGGTGCGGAAGCCGTTCTTCTTCAAATAGCTTGAAACTAGCTCGCGGATCTCCCGATCATCATCGACAACCAGTATATGATCGATGTGTTCCATAACGGGCCTTTCAATCTTGTTGAGTTCAGATGGTCTTTATTGCTGCGAAAGCTTGCAGTACACAAAAGCTTTTTGAAGCGAACGCCCGGATATTTTCAATCCGGGCGTCGTACTTCGAACCTGGAACAGGCGTATGTTTCATTGAATCGCACCACATCTGCAAATATTTTCATGCAGCCGTGCCGTGAATGCCTGTCAGCCATCATACGAGTGTCAGTGTCACAGAAATATTGCCACGGGTCGCTTTTGGCTAAGGGCAGGTTTGATGTGCATCATCGATAATGGCCTGTGCGACACTTCTTTCCAAACCTTCAAGCGTAATACGCAATCGTGCCTGCAGCAGATAAGCGTCCCCTGCCATTCCCAGATCGACCTCCGTATCCACTGCCACGTCAGCAGGTAATCGCAATTGGCGTTTGGCGGCTGCTTTCGTCATCGCGCCAATGAAACAAGCAGACCAACCAGCTGCGAAAAGCTGCTCCGGATTGGTGCCGGGCTTGCCGCTTCCAGGCGGTGAAAGACGAATATTGAGCGCTGCATCATCACTCAGCGCCGAACCATTGCGGCCACCTGTGGTGTGTGTGCGCCCTGTATAAAGTATTCTCTCGATTTCAGCCATCATAGCTCTCCGTTCGGTCATTAATGCCTTAACCGGGCATCTGTTACTCTCTTCGAAGAAGTTTTTATTGCGTCGTCGTGTCCCGTGTATTTCACAAAGTACGGGTAATGTATCAAATTGTATCAACCCGAATTTTCCGGTCTGAGCACAAAATATACGCCACGACTGGTTGTTACATTTAAATACAATTGGGCCACAGGTCAGAAACATACCGGATACCCAGGCACATCATAACAGATGCTGTTGCTGGTCGAGCCACATCGCCGCCCAGAGCCTTGCAATCCGGTTTTAAAGGAAACGATGATGACGCTTCTGATAATCGCCTATCTTGGCGGCGTTCTGACGATCTTCAGCCCCTGCATTCTTCCAATTCTCCCCTTCGTCTTCGTCCGTGCGGAGCAACCTTTTTTACGCAGTGCGCTTCCGATGCTTCTTGGCATGGCCTCCACATTTGCACTTTTGGCAAGTCTAACTACCGTCGGTGGGAGCTGGGTGATCAATGCCAATAGTTATGGCAGATACGCAGCTATATTTCTGCTGGCGCTGTTCGGACTGGGACTGGTGTTCCCCCGTTTTGCGCAGTTCGGTACCCAATCTATCGTGAGTTGGGGCAACAGCCTGACAAACCGTTCATTATCCAACAAAGCTGGTCCCACCGCCGCCAACTCCTTCATTCTTGGGATAGCGACAGGACTGCTTTGGGCGCCATGCGCCGGACCTATCCTTGGTCTCATCCTCACCGGTGCAGCACTCAATGGCGCGAGTTTCCAGACATTGTTTTTACTGCTCGCATTTGGAGTGGGTGCGGCAACTTCACTTGGTGTTGCACTTAGCGTCAGCGGGAAGCTGTTCACATCGATGAAGCAATATCTTGGTGTAAGCGAAGGTATTCGCAAAGCGATTGGCATTGGTGTCATCTCAGGCGCCTTGGCGATAGCATTTGGACTGGATACTGGGTTTCTTGCACGCATTTCCTACGCAAATACGGCATCCCTCGAACAATCCGTCCTTGATCGTTTCAGCAGCGCAAAAAACCCAGCCCCAGTCCTCGATGGCACTCAGGTTTCAAGCACGAGCCATGATGAGCCTCAGCTTTATCGCAGCAACCTTCCGGTCGAAGGTTTAGCGCCTCCACTCGATGGTGCCGTTGAATGGCTGAATTCTGCGCCCTTAACCATGGAGCAGCTCCGCGGAAAGGTAGTTTTGGTTGATTTCTGGACATATTCTTGCATCAACTGTATCCGGACCGTGCCATATGTCCGCGCCTGGGCGGAGAAATACAAGGATAAGGGCCTCGTTGTTATCGGAGTGCATACCCCTGAATTTGCATTTGAAAAGAAAATCGACAACGTCAGCAAGGCTGTAGAGAGCTTTAAGATTGGCTATCCGGTCGCCATTGATAACGACTACAAAATCTGGCGCGCCTATAGCAACAATTACTGGCCCGCTCATTACCTAATCGATAGCAATGGCAAAATCCGCTATCATCATTTTGGTGAAGGCAACTATCGCAAAACCGAGCAAGCAATTCAGGACCTTCTCCATGAAGCCGGAATCCAGGCTGCGGCAGAGCCTGCAGTAAATCCGGATGCGAAAGGCGCGGAAGCAAGCCCCGATCTAGGCAATGTCCGCTCCCTGGAAACCTATCTTGGATATGAGCGCGCAACGGGTTTCACCGCATCAGAAAAAATCGTCGAAGACGCAGCCGCATCGTATTCTCTAACCACGCTTGGGTTAAACGAATGGGGCTTATCGGGCACTTGGACAGTTGGCGCCGAAAAGGCAACACCGGACCGGTCCGATGGCAGTCTGGCAATTCGCTTTCGTGCGCGCGATCTTCATCTCGTGATGGGGCTGAGCGAGACCTCGAAGCCAGTAAGATACAAGATCACGATCGATGGCAAAGCCCCCGGCACAGATCATGGTTCAGATATTGACGCGCAAGGCAATGGAACGGTTGAAAACACAAAACTTTATCAACTCATCCGCCAGAGCGCCGATGTGAAAGAACACGAGTTTGAGATCCGCTTTCTGGATAAAGGGGCAGCGGTTTATGCATTTACTTTTGGATAGGACCTGTTGGATAGGCCCCTTTGGATAGGCTTGTGCAGTCCTGCATTTCAATCAGCGCGATTTTAGAACCGTCGGGCGATGGGTGAAACCATTTCCCGATGGTCTCGTTTACTGCTATTGCCGCACTGATATGTACGATTTCAGATACACAGAGAAGCATTATCGACATATCTGGGATACAGCATTGCTCCAGTTTTTGCAGGTCAACTCAGCAATAGGAGTAATGAACTTGCTAAACAAAATCTTCCTGATCGGCGCTCTCATGACATCAATCACCGGGGCGGCCTTCGCCGAGCAGAATCCGACAATTGTACTTGTCCATGGAGCATTTGCAGAATCCAGTAGCTGGGACGGAGTTGTCAAAAATCTCGAAAACGACGGTTTCAAGGTTGTGAGCGCAGCCAACCCGCTTCGAGGGCTGAAGACTGACGCCGACTACGTCTCCTCTATCGTTGGCTCAATCAAGGAGCCGGTCATTCTGGTCGGGCATTCTTACGGTGGCAGCGTCATTTCCAATGCCGCCAACGGTCACACTAACGTAAAGGGCCTGGTTTACGTCGCAGCCTTTGCGCCAGAGGCTGGTGAAAGCGCAATCGCGTTGAGCGGCAAATTTCCCGGCAGTAGTTTGGGACCCACCTTGGCTCCCCCGGTCGAACTGATGGATGGGGGCAAGGATCTTTATATCGATCAGGAAAAATTCCACGATCAGTTTGCAGCCGACGTGCCGGAGAAACAGGCACGGTTGATGGCAGCCGCGCAACGCCCTATCAAAGATGAGGCGCTTTCAGAACCAGCGGGAAAACCCGCCTGGAAAGCCATACCATCATGGTTCGTCTATGGTGACCAGGACAAAAACATACCGCCGGCTGCACAAGCTTGGATGGCCGAGCGGGCACATTCAAAAAAGACCGTCGTGATCAAAGGCGGTTCGCACGTGGTCATGGTCTCTCACCCTGATGTCGTCTCTAACCTTATTGAGAATGTGGCCACCGCCTCTCGATAGCCGACAAGACCTTGTGTTTGCCTTTACGCGATCGGTTACCCTTTACAGCAAAAACTCCGGCTGCAGCTGCAGCCGGAGTTTATTTTTGGTCGAAGTATCAGTTCGAAAATGTTTGTGAAAAATACGTTTGATTAAAACTTGTCAACGTCAAGGATGGCCTGCGCAAATGCTTGAGGCGCTTCCTGGGGAAGATTGTGCCCAATACCGCTGCCCACGTTTCGGTGTTCATACTTTGCTATAAACATCTTGGCATATACTGCCGGATCAGGATGCGGGGCGCCGTTGGCATCGCCTTCCATGGTGATTGTTGGAACGGTGATTTTGGGCGATTTTGCAAGCTTTTCTTCATAGGTGTCGTATTTTCTTTCGCCCCGTGTAAGCCCCAATCGCCAGCGATAATTATCGATAGTGATTGCCACATGATCGGGATTTTCAAACGCTTTCGCCGTTAAATCGAAGGTCGTATCGTCGAACTTCCATTGCGGTGACGCTTGCTCCCAGATCAGCTTATTGAAATCACGCGCATTTGCCGCATAACCGAGCTTGCCTCGTTCAGTGGCGAAGTAAAACTGGTACCACCATAGGAGTTCGGCTTTAGGTGGTAAGGGTTTGGCGTTGGCTGCCTGACTGCCAATGAGATAACCACTAACCGAAACCATAGATTTGCAGCGCTCGGGCCAAAGTGCCGCCATGATATTAATGGTGCGTGCGCCCCAGTCAAAGCCCCCTAAAATGACTTTTTCAATCTTCAGGGCATCCAAGAGTGCGATCATATCAAGCGCGAGTGCACTTTGCTGACCATTTCTTGACGTTTTGGCCGAAATAAAGCGTGTGGAACCATAGCCTCTGAGAAACGGAACGATGACCCTGTATCCCTGTCCTTTGAGCAGTTCGGCAACGTCTGCATAGCTATAGATGTCATAAGGCCAGCCATGAAGCAGCAAAACTGCGGGACCATCAGCAGGACCAACATCCGCATAGCCAATTTCAAGGACGCCGGCCTTGATATGACGTATTTCCGGAAAACCTCCACTTGGCTTTGTTACGCCGCTTTGAGGAGAAACAGATTGGTTTTGGGCGTGTGCAGAGGACACAGTGCCAAGTTGCGCTGCGGCGGCAGCAAAAGCCGCGGCACCTAAAACAAAGCGTCTGTTTGGATGAAACGATTGAGTCATTTGTCATTCTCCTGAGTTAATCAGGAGATAACGACGCTTTTGTGTGTCTGGCGATTGTCGCAGCAAGCTCGTTCTGTGTCTTACTGTATACCGAATGCATCGTGATACAGAAGGCTACAATGAAGTTCTTGAGCGAGCGTTGCTTCCTGGCGCCCCGACCACTTCAAAATATGCAACGGATCGGGCAATTTTTTGATCTCCGTCTCGCAAACAGTGAAAAAAATCCCGTACTTTCGCTTGTCGCAAGATCGTCCGCAGGCACTGGCAATCAACTGCAGCACCTGCGTAACGGAGGCAAGTTCGAACTCCCGCGGAATTTAATGAATGTCGGCTATCGAAAGATGATTGCAGAATGCCGTGTCCGGTCTGTTCATTCCATTCTATTCAAAAATTCGGAAACGGCCTTCATGCATAATGCGCGTTCTTCGACATGCGGCATATGACTGGATTGCTCAAACATCACCCATTGGTTTTGCTTAATATTTTCCACGTAAGGCTTTACCACAAGCGGAGTCGCCTCGTCATAATATCCTGAAATCACAAGGGTGGGCACAGATATGTTGCTCAGACGATCTTCAATCGTCCAGTCTTTCATCGTACCGATGACATGAAACTCCGTTGGCCCATTCATGTTTCGGTAGACGGTATTATCTTCGTCCATGATTGCGAATGTTCTCGCAACTTCTGGAGGCCATGGGTTTAGACGGCAAACATGCCTGTCGTAAAAGACGCGAGAAGCCGCCAGATACTCTGGATCTGTCAACGTGCCCAACCTCTCATGCTTGAGAAGTGTTTGTTGGACCTCTGTGGGAAGTTCGCTTCGCAGTCGGTTTGCTTCCGAGACCCATGTTCGCATATTTGCGGGAGAGTTAGCGATGATCAGCGCTTTAAGGCCCGATGGTTGCCGAACCGCGTGTTCCGCACCAAGCATCCCGCCCCATGATTGGCCGAGAAAGGCATAATGTTGATTAATGCCGAGGAACTGCAATAAATTGTCGAGTTCCTCTAGAAAGAGCTCTACAGTCCAGAAATCAGCCCCTTTATCTCTAAGCCGGGTCGAATTTCCGTTACCAAGCTGATCATAATGGATGACCGCACGGCCATCGAGTGGAGCTATATCCTTGAACGCATCCACATAATCATGCGTACAACCGGGACCGCCATGTGCAACGACGAGCGGGAGTTTGCCTTGATCAAGAGAACCGGTGATACGATACCACGTTTTATATTCGCGAAATGGGATGAAGCCTTCCGTTTGCCTGATAGCAGCCAAGTGATCCTCCGTTTGTACGATTTTTGAGGACCATAGCGCGGCTTTACTGCCCCTGGCAGCTATCACAACTTATAGGTTCTGACTTGAATCAGGCATCAAGAAGTCGGCCGCGCGTCGCCCGCACCACGGCCTGGGTTCGATTTTTTGCACCGAGTTTTTTCGCAGCTGCATTAAGATGCATCACGACCGTTGGCACAGACCGAGCAATGATCCGCGAAATTTCCTTTGCCGATAAACCTTCCGCAGCATGACGCAGACATTCGCGCTCTCTCTCGGTCAAATGTACCTTTCCGGTGCCGCGAATTTGCTCATCAAAGAGTTCATAGGCTGCTTGATGAAAGATCTGCGCCATTAAATTGAAATCTGCTACATAGCGAAGGGCACGTTGCTTGAAATCAGTCCGTGAACCAGAGAACACCCCGGTCACCGTCGCGTAATCGCCGAATGGCATGTGGATGGGAACAGTAACACCCGCCGATATATCTCGCTCGTGGAGGTAGTTTGCGACGGGTGCAGTATCCTCCGTCATAAACTTTTGCAGCAGCGTTTCAGCTTTCTCATCGTAATTCCAAAAGAACGGTGCGGATGCGCGGCAAGCAAGACGCTGCACAGGATCTATCCGAAAATAGCCTTTTTCAGCCCAGAATTCCTGCATATCATCGCTGATATTGCGTAATTTCATCAATGATGGCCCCATCATATTGCCGTTCATATCGAAGGCGGAAGGGGTGTAATCGTAAATAAGTGCCTCAAAGCCAAGTGGCTTCATGGCCGCAAATATCTCATCAATCCGACCGTCGAGTGTCTGATGGGCGGTAAAGCTCTGCCTGAACGTCTCAATCTCGTCGCGCATCGTAATCTCCGAAACTTACCTCCCAAGGCATCCTATCACTTCTTATAGGTGGCATAGTTCATCAATTCGGTCCAAAATCAAAAGAAAAAGATGCTGACAATTCGACGCGGTAAACGAGTCGTTGTGGTGATCGGGGAACAAATGTGGCGTGAGTTGAAGCCGGATGACCGCTATGAGGTGGCCGTTGGCCCGCATAAGGTCGTAGCATATAGCTTTGGAACGGGTGACGATGTCGTCTTCTGTCTCAATGGCGGACCTGGTCTGCCTTGCGATTACCTGCGAGACGCGCATTCGTGTTTGATTGACCATGGCTATAGAGTTGTGGCCTTTGACCAGCTTGGAACCGGTGCATCTGATCGACCGACGGATCGCCATTTATGGACGATCGAGCGTTATGTCGAAGAAACGGAAACTGTCCGTCAGGCGCTTTCGCTCGGAAAAATCCATTTGCTCGGGCATTCCTGGGGAGGTTGGCTTGGGATTGATTATGCGCTGACTTACCCTGAGAACCTCCAAACCGTTATTCTCGAAGACACAGTTGCTGACATGCCGCATCTGGTGAGTGAGCTTGAGAGATTGCGCAATGCTCTCGGCCCAGAAACCGTTGCAATGATGCAAAAGCATGAAGCGCAAGGAACGCTCGACCATCCTGAATATGCTGCCGCGATAACAATCCTGAATTATCGCCACGTATGTCGATTGTCGGACTGGCCACAACCAGTGAGGCGTTCACTCGATGACTGGAATATGGGTCCGTATAAAACTATGCAGGGACCTAACGAGTTTCTCTATACCGGTAACCTCAAAGACTGGAATCGCATCCCTGATCTTGGCAAGATTGATGTCCCTGTCATGATAAGCGTCGGCGAACATGATGAACTGACGCCTGCTTGTTCGCTGCGTATGAAGCTTGCTCTGCGAAATGCCGAGCTGCATGTGATACCAAATGCCAGTCATATGCCGTTTTATGAGAACCCAACCTCATATTACCCGGCCTTACTCGCGTTTTTGAACAAACATCGCATCTCGCAGTCAGTCAAATAGCAGGGAGAAACTGCACGCCTCATGCATCGCTTTCAGTTTGTATTGCGCCGTCCGCTACAGCTCTTACCAGTCCTCTTTGGGATCAGCGTCATCACCTTCATCCTGGTGCGACTGATCCCCGGAGATCCCGCGCGCGTGCTGCTTGGCACCCGCGCAACGCCTACTGCGATCGCAAATATTCGCGCGCAATACGGTCTCGATGAGCCGATGTGGCTTCAATATCTTTACTTCCTGCGCAACATCGCAAATGGCGAGATGGGCAAATCAATCCTTTATAAGATTGATGTTCTCAAACTGATCGCAACACGTATTGAACCCACATTGATGCTTGTTATCTGCAGCGTGATCCTGTCGGTCGTCATTGCTGTACCGCTGGCCGCAATTGCTGCTCGTCGCGCTGGAAAAATGAGTGATCATGTCATTCGCACCGTTTCCACATTTGGCATCGGCTTTCCTCCGTTCTGGCTCGCTTTGATGTTGATCATCCTGTTCAGCGTCAAACTCGATCTGTTGCCTGTATCTGGCTACGGTAATCGTTTGAGCGAAAAACTGGCTCACCTCATTTTACCAAGCCTCACCATCGCGCTTTCACTTTCAACCGTACTGGCTCGGAGCCTGCGCGCGGCAATGATACAGTCGCTAAATTCGGATATTGCGACTGCCGCGCGCGCCCGCGGAATGCCAGAGAGTATCGTATTTTGGCGGCATGTCCTGCCCAATTCAGTCGTACCAACGGTCAACCTTCTGGCGGTTAACATTGGGTGGCTCATTGGCAGCACCGTTGTTGTAGAGAGTGTGTTTGCGCTTCCCGGCATGGGGCAATTGCTGGTTCGGGCGATTTTTTCACGCGACTACATGGTCGTGCAAGGGGTGGCTATGGTGTTTGCTTGCGCAACAGTTCTGGTCAACTTTCTTGCAGATATTGCCACTGTCGCGCTTGACCCGAGAGTGAAGCTATGAGCACCCGTCTTATGTCTGTAGCCTTCATCAACTGGCGCCGCTATTTAAGCCGCCGCACCACGCTGGCAATTGGTATTGTGGTGCTGACCTTTTTTGTGTTGATGGCATTTGCTGCACCGTTGATAGCACCCTACGATCCGGTTTTTCAAAACGCCGAAGTACGCATGCAATCGCCTTCCTGGCTGCATCCCTTTGGAACCGACAACTTTGGCCGCGATGTGCTTTCACGTGTCATCTGGGGCGCGCGAATTGATCTGCAGATAGCGATCTTTGGTGTCATATTCCCTTTTGCCATAGGGACCGTTGTGGGAACCGTCGCTGGGTTTTTTGGTGGCATTGTTGATACGATTTTCATGCGGATCATCGATATCATTCTCGCATTTCCATTTTTGGTCTTGATGCTATCGATTATCGCCATTCTTGGGCCTGGACTAACGAGTTTTTACATCGCAATGGCGCTGGTGGGATGGGTTTCCTATGCTCGCCTTGTTCGAGCGCAAATTCTGGTTCTGAAGTCGACCGACTACGCCCTCGCGGCAAAAAGCCTCGGTTTTAGCCGCTTCCGCATCATGTTTCGCCATCTGCTACCGAATGCGATAGCGGGTTCGCTGGTCTTCGTCATGTCGGATGCAGTCTTGGTGCTGCTAAACGGCGCGGCAATTAGTTATCTTGGCTTAGGAGTTCAGCCCCCACTGGCGGAATGGGGCGTCATGGTTGCCGAAGGCCAGCCTTTTATCACAACCGCCTGGTGGATCACCTTGTTTCCCGGACTTTCTATTGTCTTTTTAGCCTTCGGGTTTAGCATGCTTGGCGATGGCTTGGGCGAAGCGATGGGGGTGCATGAATGATACCGCCAGTGCTTGCCATTCGTAATCTACGGGTTGAAGCCGACCTTCCAGATGAAATGCGCCTTCTGATCGATCACGTTTCGATGGATCTCTACAAGGGAGAAATCCTCGGCCTGGTTGGAGAAAGTGGTTCGGGCAAAAGTTTGCTTTGCCGATCCATTGTGCGGCTTCTTCCGTCCTCAATTTTAAAAATAACTGCTGGCTCTATTTTGCTCGGCGATGCTGATTTGATGAAGGCGAGTGAAACCGACATGCTTGCCGTGCGCGGCAAGCGGATTGGCATGATTTTTCAAAATCCCACAAGCCATCTTGATCCGGTCATGAGTGTTGGAGACCAGATCGCGGAGGGAATTCGCTTTCATCAGGGGCTCAATAAGACAGCTGCAAGAACAGCTGCAATTGAAATTATGAAACAGGTGGGCTTCACGGATCCCTCTCGCCAATATGGCAGCTACCCCCATGAATTTTCCGGTGGCATGCGTCAACGTGCGATGATCGCCGTAGCGCTTTCGTGTGATCCCGAAATCCTTATTGCGGATGAACCCACCACCGCGCTTGATGTCACCATTCAAGCACAAATTCTCGAACTCCTGATGCAGATCCGAGATCAACGCGGACTATCCATCATCCTGATCACACATGATCTGGGTGTCGTCGCACAGACCTGTGATCGAATTGCAGTGATGCGTCATGGTAAGCTCGTTGAACAGGGCGTGAAAGAGGATGTGCTATCGCACCCTGTTCATCCCTATACAAGGAACTTGATCGCGAGCCATCCATCCTTGCCAGAGACGGCACTCGAACATGGAGTTCAAGGGACTGGCGAGAAACCCTTGCTTCAGGTCAATGAACTCCATGTTCGATATCCAGTGGCTGGCGGGTTCCTTAAGAGCCAAACAACAAGTGCCTTGAAAGGCGTTAGTCTTGAAGTTCGTTCCGGCGAAACAATTGGGATAGTCGGGGAGTCAGGCAGCGGGAAAAGCACTCTTGCACGCGCGATCCTTGGTCTGTCACCGATTGCTGGAGGCAGCATCATCTTTGATGGCGAGGTGCTCAGTGCAGATCGAAAAGACGCTCTAAGGCTGTTGCGTCGCGATGCAGCAATGGTGTTTCAGGATCCGTTTAACTCCCTAAATCCACGAATGACTGTGGGAGAAACACTCACTGAGGTGTTGAAGGTCCAAGGAAAGATTGATGGGGCCGAAATTCCAGCGCGCATCAACGAACTCCTGGACCTGGTAGGATTAGACCAAAGTTTTTCTGCGCGGAAGCCACGTAGCATGAGTGGTGGACAATGCCAGCGCGCCGGCATTGCTCGCGCCTTGGCCGTTGATCCAAAGATGATCATTGCCGATGAATGTATTGCAGCTCTTGATGTCACGATCCAGGCGCAGATTGTGGAGCTCTTCCGTGAGTTGAAAGACAGAATGGAATTAACGCTGCTTTTCATCGCTCACGATCTCGCGGTTGTTCGCAATCTCTGTGAGCGCGTCGTTGTTATGTATCACGGAGAAATTGTCGAAGAAGGATTGAGCGCAGAGGTTTTTGCCCATCCGAAAGAGGCTTATACCGCCGCACTTATTGCAGCAATACCAGACATCGACCCGGAAAAATCATTGTTCGCCAGGCAGGTTGTTGCGACAGCTACCTGAACTTGCATCAAGCACACGCATTCAATCAAAACAAAAGGGGATATGAGATGCTAAAAAAATGGATGAAAATCGGTCTCATCACCGTGATGACAAACCTCACATTTGGAGCCGCACTCGCGGAAGCAGCCGGGGTTTTGACTATCGGTCGACGCGAGGATTCCTCAACCTTCGATCCGATCAAAACCGCCCAGAACATTGATAA
Organism: Ochrobactrum sp. BTU1; assembly: GCA_018798825.1. Taxonomy (NCBI): domain Bacteria; kingdom Pseudomonadati; phylum Pseudomonadota; class Alphaproteobacteria; order Hyphomicrobiales; family Brucellaceae; genus Ochrobactrum; species Ochrobactrum sp. BTU1. The sequence goes on from CP076357.1 coordinate 735,169, forward strand.
CTGGGTCTTCTCAAATGTCTACGACGTTCTTGTGCGGGTTGATAAAACTGGGACCAAGCTCGAACCGGGACTTGCGGAGAGCTGGTCAGTTTCCGATGATGGTTTGACATATACGTTCAAGCTACGCGACGCTAAGTTTTCTGACGGATCGCCCATCACGGCTGAAGACGCCGCCTTTTCAATCTTGCGAATTCGAGATAATCCGGCATCGCTCTGGAGCGACTCCTATAAAGTGGTCGATACAGCTGGCGCATCAGATCCACGCACCCTGGTCGTCAAGCTGAAGACACCGTCTGCACCCTTCCTTTCCACACTTGCCTTGCCAAATGTTTCTGTTCTTTCAAAAAAGGCATTGGAAGAGATGGGTGAAGATGCCTTCGCGGAGAAGCCGGTCGCGTCAGGAGCCTTTGTCGTGGATGAATGGCGCCGTGGCGATCGCGTAATTCTAAAAAGAAACCCGAATTTCTGGGAAGCGGATCGGGTCAAGCTCGACGGCGTTGAATGGATTTCCGTTCCCGACGATAATACGCGTATGCTGAACGTCCAGGCCGGACAGCTTGATGCAGCTATTTTCGTTCCGTTTTCGCGCGTCGCTGAACTGAAGAAGGACCCTAATCTGAAGGTTCACGAAGATACCTCGACGCGTGAGGATCACCTTCTAATCAATCACGAGCATGGAACACTTGCGAAGAAAGAAGTGCGACAAGCGCTCGATATAGCCATCGACAAGCAGTCGATTGTCGACACTGTCACTTTTGGCATTGGTCAGGTCGCAAATTCTTATATTCCAAAGGGCGCGCTTTATCATTATGCAGACAATCTCAAGCGGCCATATGACCCTGAGAAGGCAAAGCAAATGCTTGCGGACGCTGGTGCGTCTGATCTTACACTTAATTATATTGTCAATGCGGGCAATGAAACCGACGAGCAGATCGCGGTTCTTCTCCAACAACAGCTTCAAAAGGCTGGTGTTACTGTGAACTTGCAGAAAGTCGATCCTAGCCAGAGCTGGGATATGCTTATCGCCGGCGACTACGATATCTCGGTCATGTATTGGACCAATGACGTCCTAGATCCAGATCAGAAGACTACTTTTGTCCTAGGCCATGACACGAATATGAATTATATGACACGCTACAATAACGAGAAGGTCAAAGATCTCGTTGCAGCAGCGCGGTTGGAACTTGATCCCAAGAAGCGTGAAGAGATGTACATCGATCTTCAAAAAATGGCAAAAGATGATGTAAACTGGATTGACCTTTATTATAGCCCTTACATCAATGTGACTGGCAAGAACATCGAGAATTTCTACCAGAACCCTCTCGGTCGCTTCTTCCTGGAGGATACGGTTAAAAATTAAACGTATCGGGCGACTTGATTGCGACTGTCCGGCGGTAGTGCCTTGAGCCGTGAGAGCCGCCGGAAACGCCATACAAAACATTACTGGAACAACGCCCTGGCGCAACCGCACCGGGGCGTTGCTTTTGGAGAACGCTGAAGCACGGCGCAATCGCCGGTCCTTCAGCCGGGTAGTTGTGTGGGTATCACCCGGCAGCGTCCGCTTTCTGATAAGCCCTTATTTGGTCCAGATGCTGTGGTCTGCTTAACTGCTTCACGTTTGGTTCTTCGATTATGTGGACCCTCCTTGTCCAACAGACCATAGGGAAGTGGAGCATCGCTTTGGTACAGTCGTGGCATGAGAACCCGGTCTCCGATTGTCAGCTACTGAGCGTTTTCGATCGGGCTTTTCCACACCAATCGTCGAGAAGTAACCGTTACGCGGGCCCCCTGGATGGTTGAACGATTTGCGCGATTGTTTAAACTGATTCTAATATAGTGCGACTGTGTTCCGATCGACCGGATGACAGAGACTGTTTCAGATGCTGTGCGGGGGGTGTCGTGTGTTGAAACGAATAGATGTATCGTTTTTGTATCTTGCAGCTGCGCTGAAAGCGTTTTTGGTGAGCCTGCGCACATCTCCTACCTTGCGGTCCCACGCGTTAATCGAACTTACGCCACGCTCGCACTCAGGGCTCGACTGCCGCCCTGGTTTGCATTCGCGTGTAGGTTCATCGATTTAGCAAGCGTAACCAGACGGAGAGGAGCAGATGTCGACGAAGGATAATCATCATCAGGCCAAATTTCCTGACGAGGTGTTCGTTTCAACTCAGCTCGTTGATAAAAGTCTGCGAAGCGAGTTCTGGCGGGAGGCATCGCGTCCCTTTTATGAAACTTCACCGATAGTTGGAAGCGAAAGCGATGATTTGGAAGGAGCGATTAGATCACGTGAGATTGCGGGATTAACGTTCGCCTCTGTCGCATTTAACGCTCAGCGCTACAAGCGCGATCGTCGCATCATCGCTTACAGCGAATTAGATCATTTTCTTGTCGCAATCGTGACTGCCGGTACGATATCGGGAGATGGTGCTGGGACCATTTTTTCGGCCAAGACCGGGGATATCTGTCTTCTTGATTTGGAACAGGTTCTTCAAAGCGAAGTGACCTCCGGCGGAACAATATCGGTTCTTATCCCACGCCCCGCACTGGCAAAGGCAACAGGTTTTGCCAACTTGCATGGTCGAGTACTTGCGGCAGAATTGCCTATGACCAAGCTCCTCACGACTTATCTCGAGGGCATGAAGAGTTTAGAGACAAATCTGTCTGACGATAACCGCGCCGCGGTACAGGAAGCATTGATTACGCTACTCGCAGCTGCCCTCCAAGGGGGCAATCCAGCCGACGATGGCGAAGTGCGATATCTAAGCTTGGCACTGCGGCAGCGCGTTCTCGACTTTATCGACCAGAATCTCAACAATCCTGCTCTTAGCTTGGATTCAATTCTCCGCCGATTTAATGTTTCCCGAGCTCACGTTTATCGCGCCTTTGCTGAAGATGGCGGCGTTGCCAGCCTAATCAGAGACCGTAGGCTGGACGCCGCATTTTTGGAACTAAAACAAAAGAATATGGCTTTTCCTTCGATCGCCAAGATAGCATTTGGATTTGGCTTTTCAAATGCGACGCATTTTACACGTTGCTTCCGTGCCCGTTTCGGTTTGACGCCTAACGAGGCGCGCCATGAATGGCTTGCTGGACAAAAAACTTCAGAACTAAGGGCGCATTTATCGCGGTTCGGAAGGCGCGAGACTGCCTAAAATGCCCAAGAGACAAATGGACTATAAATGTGAGACGGCTGGAGGATGCTTGAAAGCCCTTTCTAATATAAAGTCATGTCGTTTTCATTGCGGTCGCAAGGAGATCAAGGAGGAAAGGGCAAGAATTCTCGTATGCGGAAACGTCTTTTACCAATGCGAGTAGGCCTGCTGACTGGCGCGTAAAGCAAGATTCTATTTATTGAAGCGACATTTGTGCAAGAAGGAAATGAGATGGGCAGATTAGATATTTATGAAGCCGACAGAATGAGCGCACAAATCGCTAACACTAATATGCCTATCGTTTACCTTGTCGATGGCGATGATAATTTCCGCAATGAAATGGTACAGGGGCTGTTGAGCCTGGGCTTGATCGTTCGTGGGTTCGACAATGCTGCATCGCTTTACAGGGCTTATGCGACCAGACCGGCAAATGTTGTCGTACTCGACGTTGGGCTTGAGGGAGAAGACGGTCTTTCGATCGCTGCACATTTGCGAACATCGCAAGCAGTGAAAATTGTCATGGCGACGCCTTATGGCGCCACAGATGATCAAATCAACAGCATTCAGGCCGTCGCAGACGCTTATCTTGTGAAACCGATTGACGTCCGTGCGCTCTCGGCCACCATCAATGCCCTTAACGATCGCAATACACGGCCACAAATGCCTGCACTGAGTTCCGCGTCGAGCTGGAACCTTGTGGAAGGGGGCTGGGTCATAATGGACGACAATAAGAATCGCCTGCGCCTGACCACATCAGAACGGCAACTGTTGGAGCGTCTGTTAGCTGATCAAGGAACTATCGTCGCGCGCCAGGCGCTCGTCGAGGCATTGGGCGAAGATATCTATGATTTTAACTACGCGCATCTCGATACAATAGTTAGCCGGTTGCGGCGGCGCGCTCAAAAAGTCGGAATTTCATTGCCGCTGCACGCAATTCGCGGCCGGGGCTTCACCTTTGCCGGCTGAGAAGCTCGACTTGCATTAGGTTTTTAGGACCCTGGCCCACGCGGCCAAAGTGCAACAATCATACACTGTGGCTTGGCATGTTTTTCACAACTGGAAGTTTCGCTCAAAAATAGTCGTGAGGATTCGCAGCTGCTTTCCCCGATGGCGTCGTCTCTCAGCTCGGAAACCACACCCATCCCGGCGCCTCTGTTGCACCAAAGTTACACTCGGGTTCTAATGCTGCGATCAGCTTCGAAATATGTCGAGTGTCCACTCCGATGATTCCCAATTTCAGATCTCGTCCAGCGATAAGTACAACCGTTATGGTTAATGTTTGCAGTCTCGTTTCAAGGCGAATCCTACCGTTATTCAACCCCTACTGATGCTGGTTTTTTAAGTGTGCAACTTAGGTTTGAAACAAGGTAGCATTGAAGCCAAGTTCGCCCTAACGCCTTCAAATCATGAGCACAATCGTGCAGCGCATTATATGTTAGGAAGTGTAAATATCTGACATTTAGTGAAATTGTTAAAACACTATTGAACAGATAGCCTCCGCTGCGAAAAGTTACATTTCGAAGGTCTTGCGCGCGCCCATCGTTGGTTGGGGGCGCTTTGGAATTGATCGGTTGTCAGGGGGCGGGTTCATTGCAGATTATCACCACCAATTCGCACGCGACCCCGTCCGGCTTACTGACCGATGGACTTAGTGAACATGCGACAAGTCGATTGGTTCCAACAGATAATTGGAATTATTCGTCACGGACTTCGGAAAGCCAAAATGGGGTCATTAGTCCTGGCACCAAGAACAGAGCTCATTTGCCTTTTCAAGCATTGACCTTTCCTTCATCGACGGGGTGACGGCGGGTTAAGCCTTCCAGAAAATTCACGCACTCTCAGCAACATGCCCAAAGAGGAATTCTATGTCTATCTCAACCAATATACAGCAGAACACGGAATCGCGTGAAGCGTGGCGTGGTATCCTTCTCCGCGGTGGCCGCGTTGCAAAATATAAGGGCATCGCCGGCGGCGTCGCCCCGCATGAAGCCACTGGTTCGACTTTCTTGACCGGTCTCGCTTCCACTTCACTGATTGCGCTGACCGCTTTTTTTGCTGCGCCTTCAGCCTCGTTGGCGGGCTCTTGCACGACTGGACCAACTTCCGTTTGTTCGGGCCCTGCTGATGCCGCCGATGACACGCAGGCGATTACAGGAACCGATGTTAACGTTACGACTGAAGCCGGTTTCGGGCTCACCGTTGGTGGGGCCGGAAATGCTATCGCAATCACCAGCACCGGAGGCGCTTCGTTTACTGACACCAACGCATCGTCGATCACGAGCGGTACTGCCATTGGCCTAGATGGATATGGCGTGACGGTCGCAAACTCAGGCTCGGGTGACCTGATCGTGAACTCCAATGGGCACATCACTGGAGCTTATGACGCGGTTTCGGTAACGAATAATGCCGGAACAGGCGACGTCATTATCAATGTCAATGATCTTGACGGTGAACGACGCGGCATTGAAGCCGTCAACAATGGTACTGGTGGTATGGCAATCACCTCCACCGGCACGATCAACAGTGCGTGGGACGGTATCTATGCCAGAACAGCTGCTGGTTCCACTGGCGGAATAAAGATCGATGTTAACGAGATTCATGCAACCGGTGCTGCCTACAATGGCATTTACGCATCAAATGGCGGCGCAGGCACGATTGAGATCATTGCCAGTGGACCGATTGAAAGCGCCGGCATAGGCGTTAATGCCGTGTCGGGATTGGGAACGACTGGCGTTACTATCGACGTACAAGACGTTAAAGCTGGCGGTATCGGTATCAACCTGCCCGGCAATGCAGGTACCGGTGATGTTACTGTCAAAGCAAACAATATCGAATCCGGCAGCACTGGCATCAACTTCGATAATGGTCCGCTCACAAACAACTTCACCGTTGATGTAAACAAGATCGATTCCGGCCTTGATGGTATTAACGGCTATGCAAGTGGCACTGGCAACGTTGAGATCAACGTTGGATCGATCGAGGCAGACCGTATTGGCGTCTGGATGGACATCGACGCCAGCCCGAATGCAGGAAAGACGACCCTCAATATCGGCGATATCACCGCTGGCGATCAGGGGATCAATATCGACACCAACGCGAATACCTCAGGGCTGGAAATTAACGTCAATAATATGACGACCGGATCCCACGGCATTTACGTCACCCACCGAGGAACAGGCACTCTCGACATCACCGCATCCGGACTAATCGACGCTGGTGGCACCGGTATTATTGCTGCCGGTACAGCCAACACCACCGGGATTAATATTGACGCTCAGGATATCAAAGCTGGCATTTACGGCATTGACCTAACCGGCAATGCGGGTACCGGTGATATTACTGTCAGCGCAAACAATATCGAATCCGACAGCACAGGCATCAACTTTGATACTGGTCCAGCAACGGGCAGCTTTAACGTTGACGTGAACAAGATTGTGTCCGGCCTTGATGGTATGTACGGCTTTGCCAGTGGCACTGGCGACGTCAATTTCAACGTTGGATCAATTGATGCGGCTCGTAATGGCATCTGGTTTGACGTGGATGCCGGCCCAAATGCTGGAAAGACAACCCTTAATATCGGCGATGTCACCGCTGGAAATGAGGGCATCAATATCGACACCAGCGCGTACACTTCCGGACTGGAAATCAACGTCAACAACGTCAATTCCGGGTCATACGGTATTCGTTTTAATCATAATGGTAGCGGCGATACGATCGTCAATGCCAATGATATCACGACCAAAGCTGGCCATGGTATCTGGTTCAACACCTCGGGCACGGGCGACGTTAATATTGCGGCCCATGACATTAACGCGGCGAGTATCGGTATCGTCTTCGATACCTATTTCACGACTAAGAACCTGAATGTTGACGTAAACAACATCACGTCAGGCAGCGACGGCATCAATGCTATTCATAGCGGCACCGGTGTTGCAACAATCACTTCGACCGGCACGATCAAGTCGGGCGGAGTGGGCATTGACTTCCTTAACGACTCTGCTTCGTTCGGCGCTGCGCCTGACGCCCAGAATATCATTACGGTCAACAACATTGATACGGCTAACAACGTTGCCATCAATGTCGTTTCGAATGCAGCTAAAGGTACTGTAATCAACACCAACGGTGCTATCAATACGCCAGCAGCAGGTCCACTCGGCGGCGACGGCATCCGCGTGGTTGAACACAAAGGTCCTCTCGTGGTCAATGTTGCTGCGAGCAGCACCATCACGTCCTACAATAATACGATGGACTTGACCAACAACAGCGATGCAGGAACGACCGTCAATGTTGATGGCACACTGAAGTCAACTGCGTCACTTCCCGCGTATGACGGCGTTATCTGGGTCTATGGAACGCCTGGCACGACCACCGTTAACTTCAATGACGGTTCCACGGTTCAGGCTGCAACCAAAGCCGGCTTTGCGATCACCGACAATGGCGGCGATTCTGTCGTTAACGTTGGCAAGTCGACAGTAACCGGTGGCTTCCGCCTTGGTGCCGGTGACGATAAGTTGACCTTCAACAGCACCGACATGACCAATGTCGGGACACTTGATGGTGGCGCTGGCAGCACCGGTGGTGATGTTCTGACACTCAATAGTGTTTCGAACTTCACTCGCGACCTTCAGACTGCAACTCAGGAAATCAGAAACTGGGATGCCGTTAATCTGAATGGTGGCACAGCCGATCTCGTTGGAACACTGACCACTGACGTCTTCACTGTGGGCAAGGACAGTGCTGGTAATCCAGCGGTACTTTCCATCGGTGCAGATAATGCCGGTAACACACTGACAACCACTGGCAATTATGTCGGTGCAGGTGGCACCATTGTTGTAGACACCGTTCTCGGCGGAGATACTTCGGCGACCGATGTGTTCAAGGTCGGTGGCAGCACTTCGGGTTCGACGGATCTGCGTGTAAACAATCTCGGCGGCACTGGTGCACCGACTGTTGAAGGCATCAAGGTTATCGATGTTACGGGCGCTTCAAACGGCACCTTCACGCTCGTTGGTGGTAACTACTCGCTCAACAATCAGCAGGTCAAGGTTGTCGGCGCTTACGGTTACACCCTCTGGAAGAACGGTGTTTCCACACCAACTGATGGTGATTGGTATCTCCGTTCGCAGGTTGCACCGGTGGCTCCTGTCGATCCAAGCAACCCAAGCAATCCAGGCAATCCAGGAAATCCAGGTGAGCAAACTAACCCAGGGACTGCAGTTCCGCTTTATTCTGCTGCTGTACCAACCGCTGAAGCCTATGCACAGGCACTGCTTGGTCTGAATGGCGTTTCCTCGCTGCAGCAGCGTGTTGGCAACCGCGTCTGGGCCGGTAACGGAAACAAGGTTGTTGCACAGGGTGCTGATCCAGTTGGTACACCTTATGCTGCTCCTGAAGAAGCAGGCGTTGCAGTTGAAGGCAATGGTGTATGGGGCCGTATCGAAGGCGCTCATAACAGCATCACGCCACGCTCCTCGACGTCAAACACCGAATACGACCAGAATATCTTCAAGCTTCAGGCTGGTATTGATGGTCTGTTGGCTGAAACAGAAACTGGTAAGCTGATTGGTGGGATCACGGTCCACTACGCGCATGGCAAAACCGACATCGACTCTCTGAGTGGTGACGGCAAAATCAGCACGGATGGTTATGGCTTCGGTGGCACACTCACCTGGTATGGTGAGAATGGCTTCTACCTCGACGGTCAGGGTCAGGTGACCTGGTATAAGAGCGATCTCGATGCATTGCTTGTTAATGCCAACATCGACAATGGCAACAAGGGCTTCGGCTATACCCTGTCTCTTGAAGGCGGCAAGCGCATTGCAATTGATCCAACCTGGTCGGTCACGCCACAGGCACAGTTGGTCTATTCCAATGTCGATTTTGATGCCTTCAACGACATGTTCGGTTCCCGTGTCAGCCTTGACCGCGGTGAAAGCCTTCAGGGCCGTCTGGGTCTGACGCTTGATCACCAGACGTCCTGGCAGAATGCCAATGGATCGCTCGACCGCGCCAATGTTTACGGCATTGCAAATCTCTACTACGAGTTCCTCGAAGGAACACGTGTTGACTTTGCAGGTACAAGCGTTGCCAGCGAACAGGAACGTCTGTGGGGCGGCCTTGGTGTCGGTGGTTCTTACAACTGGAACGACGACAAGTTCTCGATCTTTGGTGAAGGTCTTGTCAACACCAGCCTCAACAACTTTGGCGACAGCTATTCCGTCAAGGGAAATGTCGGTTTCCGCGTAAAGTGGTAACAAGCTAAAGACTAACCCTGGCCGGAGCCTTCAAAACGCTCCGGCCAGGGTAAAAGCCTCAGAACATCAAATGCACTAAAAGTATCAAGCCAGGATTGGTGGTCTTCAATTCGGAGGACTGAAACTTGCGGAGTTACACTCCTTACGACTGGACAGGACAAAGCGTTGTCCGAAGAAATAAAAACAAGCGCCGGCTGCTATTGATCTGTAGTGCGCTCGCTCTCCTTCTGTTCTCTGCCTTAGCGCTTAATGAGTTTCTCCCTAAAGAATGGAGATATTTCAGCGCGGCTCAGTTACACTCCCTCTTCTAATAGCGCTCCTTACCAACGAACCAACTTGGCCAAGAAACCCACCTGGCCGGCAGTCAAGCAGCCTAGAAGTCGGGCAGGATTGAAGTCGGCAGGCTGGCAATCAACCAGGCAATTAAAGACTGAGACAGCAAAGTTCCGTAGCCTATGCAGTCTCGTTCTCGCGCTAGAAGTCCTTAGAGCTAACCGCTCTCACACATGTTGAATGATTGGATGCTGACAATGAATGCTTCCGCGGCGACTATCGCCTTCTCTCTCGCCTCTGTTTTCTCTCTCAGCTCCATGTCAGCTGCGATGGCTCAAGACAAGCCACAGAACGGTGCGGCGCCCGCAGCGTGGTCTCTGGCTTGCCGCAGCGCGGATGCCGCAACCGCACCCCTTGATTGCCAGATCGAGCAGCGCTTCTTCAGGCAGCAAACTGGTGAACTTGTCACGGTATTGGCTGTTTCCAAATCCTCAGCCAAGCCTGAACTCTTCATGACGATGGTCCTTCCACACGGGCTTAAGCTGCAGAGCGGCGTTGCCTATCAAGTGGACAAAGGTGAGCTTTCAACCGCTCCGATTTCCAGCAGCACAGCCAATGGTGCAATTGCGTCAATCCCGCTCTCTTCTGATTTCCTTTCTGTTTTGAAAGCTGGGACAACCTTGACCCTCAATCTTGAGACGGACAAGGGAGCGAAAATTTCAATCCCCGTCCCGCTTGCAGGTTTTACGGCGGCCGTGAACCGGTTGGTCAGCATCAAGTAAGGACACCGATCTGAGTTATCGTCTGAAAGACGGTAACTCACTGGGTTAAACTGGCAACCAGCGTTGGCGCTACGTATCGATGCGAACACAGATGAAGACATTGGAAACCGCATTTGTGTTCCTCCGGCAGGTGAACAAACACAATAAACATTGATACTTGGCTATTCGGCCCGGTATCGGCTTACAAACAGAGTTATCGATGACGACCGAAAAACTTAAGCAACCCCATTCTATCGCTCCACCGCTTGTATACCTGGTCGATGACGACGCAGATTACCGCGAGGAAATGGTCTTAAGTTTATCCCAGCAAGGACTGGATGTTCGGGGCTTTGGCAATGCGGCATCGCTCTATCGCGCTTATGCAGCAAAGCCGTGCGATATCATAATTCTCGACATCGGGCTCGACGATGAGGATGGTTTATCGATCGTCTCCTATTTACGCGGATCGCAGTCGGTCGGCATTATCATCGCCACTGCACGCGGATCCGTTGACGACCGGATTGATGGTCTTAAAACTGGCGCAGATGCCTATCTGGTAAAGCCAATCGATGTTCGCGAACTCGCAGCAACCGTCCTGGCGCTTCACGACCGTCTGAAAAGAACTAGTGCCCGTCCTGAGGCGAAAAGCGGCTGGAGCATTCTTGAGGGCGGTTGGACGCTCATCGACAGTTCAGGCAATCGGCTTCGTTTAACTACCGCTGAACGGAGTTTAATGGGTCGATTGTTCATGGATCGCGGCCAAACCGTTACCCGCGATGCGCTGATTGAGGCGCTGGATGAAGACATCTATGAATTCAATTACGCACATCTTGATACGATCGTCAGTCGCTTGCGCCAGCGGGCCAAGAGAGCAAACATGTTGCTTCCTCTGCATGCCGTCCGTGGAAAAGGGTTTACATTCGCAGATTAATCTGTGTTGACCGGCTCCTGAATACTGCCGCTTGAGCGATGCACTGGTGACGCGGAGACGTTTATATCATCTAGATTACGAGAATTTTGGATAGTTCGGTCACAAGTGGTGTTGGTGCATTCAAGGTATAGATGCCAAATTCCGCAATTGGTGCTAACGGAAGATTGTATCGCCCATTAATGACCTCGCAATCTGGTGGCACAGCCTGAGGAAACAGGACCGCCACTCCTAGTCCTGCTCGAAGAGCCGCCAACATTGCGCTCAAGCTTTCAACCCGGCATCCGACCCGCCATTCAATTCCCTTCTCGGCAAGTAAAGCGATCATTCGATCCTGCCAAGAACATGAGGTTGCAAAGAGCACCACGGGAAGTGGCTTGTCATCATCTACATCAAGCAATCGGCTCGCACTCCAGACGAGTTGATTTGAAATGTGACTTACGGGCGCTTGTGTGAAACGAGCCGGGTCGGCAATGACGACGTCTAGATCCCCTTGCGAGAACATTCGTGCAAGTTGAGCGGAATTCGACGATATCAGTTCAATCTCAACGGATGGATGTTGCTGTCGGAATTGAGCGAGCGCGATTGGCAAACGCGTCACCGCCAAATCCTCAAAAAGGCCAAGCCTAATACGGCCAATCAAAGGATTATCAATGAGGCCACGTTGCATATCATCGGTGAGGGCAATGACCTTTCGCGCGTAAGCTAAAAACCTCTCTCCGGCTGCTGTTAAAGTAGCACCACGCGACGACCGCTTTAAAAGCTCACTTTCCAACTCTCGCTCGATTTTTTGCAGTTGCATACTGACCGCTGCCTGAGTACGCGACAAACGATCTGCAGCCTTGCTCACAGCGCCTGTTTCAGCAACTGCGACGAACATCCGGAGCAATCTCAGGTCGTAGCTCGGCTCCATAACGTTTCCTTATAGTGACTTAACAATTATAAGGATACTCGTCACATCCAATCTTTGGCAAGAGATGAGCAGTTGAAATAATGGAGTGACAGATGTCTTCTTATCGAGAAAAACTCGCGGCGTGCGGATTAGACTGGCCACAGCTATCGAGGCCAGATTTACCCTTCTCTCCGACGATTGAAATAAACAATTTTCTCTATGTGTCGGGTCAGATACCTGAAAGAGGAACCGACATTGCCTATGTCGGGCAAGTCGGGCGTGAAATCGACGCGCAGTCTGCCTATGAGAGTGCAAAGCTATGCGCAGCAAATATCATATTCTGGGCAAATGAGGCGCTTGGGGGAGATTTAGATCGGGTGACGCAGCTTGTTAAGCTTACAGTCTTTATCCACGCGGTGCCTGGATTTAGCAACTATTCCCAGATCGGAAATGGCGCCTCGCAGGTCATGCAGACAGTATTTGGCGACCGCGGCGAGCACGCGCGCTCTGCGATCGGCGTCGCGGGATTGCCCGCAAATGTGCCGGTCGAAGTCGAAGCCGTATTTCACCTTCGGTAATCGAGAGCACGCTTCAATGGCTATCCTTCATCTTAACCACAGCGGAGCCGGCCTGCCGTCATCCGAGACGACTGCAGCGATTGTTAACCATCTAAGTCTCGAAGCTCAAATCGGGCCAATGGAGGCTGGAACCGTGGCAGCTGATGCAATCAAGAATACATATCTCGCTGCTGCGAAGCTTCTAGGATGTTCGCCCGATGAGGTGGCTTTCGGATCAAGTCACGGTCAACTCTATGGAAACTTGATCAGTGCGATTTCGCTTTCCAAAGGGGACACGGTACTTGTCAGCCGTCAGGAATGGATAGGAAATGTGCTTTCTCTACAGCGCTGCGCCCAGTTGGACGGAGCATCGCTGTCCTTATTGGCATCTGATGAACTAAGTGCAGTGGATCCGGTCGCACTTCTCGCAAGCCTTACCCCTAACGTTCGCATTGTCGCGCTCACCTGGATAGGTGCAGGCAGTACATTGATCAATCCGGCCGCAGCTATTGGTGCTGCCATTCGTGAGGCTTCATCCTCGGCATTTTTTATCATTGATGCCAGTCAAGCACTTGGTCAGATTCCGATCGATGTCACTGAACTCAGATGCGACGCTCTGATTGGGTGCGGGCGAAAGTTTTTGCGTGGACCCCGCGGAACGGCATTAGCCTATGTTTCGCCCCGCCTTGCCGCAGAGCTTATACCCCGCGGTATCGACAACCACTCCTCAACGCTAAGAAATGGAAGCGTTGTGGTGGCAAACAGTGCTCGAGCTTTGGAGTTTGGGGAAACATCGGTTGCTCTCCAACTAGGCCTTGGCAAAGCACTAGATCAAGCCCTTGATCTCGGCGTCGACAACATTCGACTGCAACTTGACCATAAAGCGGAGCTTCTACGGAAGGCTCTTGCTGGTGTGCAAAACCTTCGACTGCTTGATCTTGGGAAATGCAAGAGCGCCTCTGTCACCTTTGCAATCGACGGCATGTCCTGTGCAACCGTCAAACAGCGCCTCGGCAAGCGCGCAAATATAGGCATGAACGGGCTAAACTATACCCCTTACGATATGGCTATGCGGGGAATTACCGAATTGCTTCGGGCCTCCGTCCATCTGAGCACAACCGATGACGACATCGCCTTTTTCGCCGATGCCATAAAACAAATCCAGTTGCATTAATATCTGAGTGAAGATTCCAAGATGAGAGACACTATACGAACAGCGCTTCTGCTCGGCGGAAGCAGAGGGCTTGGATTTGGCGTTGCCAGCGCTCTGGTAAAGCGGGGTCTAAATGTCATTCTGGTCGGCAGAGATGAAATTGCACTGCGGGCGGCCGAAGATCGGCTCATCAAAAATGGAGGGACGGTCATGTCCTTTCCCTGCGATCTCACAATTCCAGACAGCGTCACTAAAATGATGGAGGATGTCGAAAATTCTCTTGGCTGCATCGACGTCCTTCTTCTCAATGGCGGGGGACCAGCACCCTTTGCCGCATCTCACTTTGACGAAGAGAACTGGAATGCGCAGTTCCGCGGTATGTTTCTCAGTCAGATCGAAGTAGCCGCGCACTTTTTACCTGCAATGCGGGCGCAAAATTTTGGGAGAATTATTGCGGTCTCTTCTACCAGCATTCGCGAACCTATTCCCTCTCTTACCGCTTCCAACGCGTTAAGATCAGCTGTTGCCGGATGGGCAAAGACGCTCGCATCTGAAGTGGCAGAAGATGGCGTCACCGTTAATCTCGTCTTGCCGGGCCGGTTTTTGACGGAGCGAACCACCCATCTGGACGAGATGGATGCAGCCGCGCGTGGGGTCGATCCAGTTGTCATCGCTGCCGAAAGCCAGAGAGAAATTCCGGCAAGACGTTATGGAACACCTGAAGAGTTCGGAGAAGTAGTTGCCTTTTTGGCAAGCGAAGGCGCGAGCTATATCAATGGGGTCGCCCTGCCGATTGATGGGGGCCTCAGCCGATCAATGATTTGAGTAAGTCAATTGCTCGAAAAAGCCTGACTACAAATGAGTAAATCCACTGCCGATGACGGATGGATCGTCAGTGGATTTACCGCAATCACGATGAATAGGGCCTGCTTCAGGCCCTATTCCTATTTTTGCATTACCATTTCATACGGAAGCCGACAGTTCCCTTGACGGAATAGCTGTCGCCAAAGTTGTTTAGGCTGGTGTTGACGAGGCCCTCACCATAGATCGAGTATTTATCGTCGTTCCAGTTGTAAGAACCACCAACACCAAGTCCGCCCCACAGACGGTCCTTCTCGCTGGCGAAACTGGTGCCTGCAACATCAACGCGTGTGCCTTCCAGGAACTCGTAGTAAAGATTGGCAATGCCGTAAACATGCGTGCGGTTCAGCATGCCATTCTCATTCTGCCACGAGTCTTCATGATCAAGCGTGAGACCAAGACGACCCTGAAGGCTTTCACCGCGGTCCAGACTGACACGTGCACCGAATGGATCGGTGAAGGCATCAAAATCGACATTGGAGTAAACCAGCTGTGCCTGTGGTGTGAGCGACCATGCCGGATCAATCGCAATCCGCTTGCCGCCTTCAAGAGACAGCGTATAGCCAAAGCCCTTGTTGCCGTCAGCAAGGTTGGCGTTGGCAAGGTTCGAGTCCAGATCGCTCTTATACCAGGTCACCTGACCCTGACCGTCGAGGTAGAAGCCATTTTCGCCATACCAGGTCAGCGTGCCACCAAAGCCGTAACCGTTCGTGCTGATCTCGCCATCACCATAAACCGAGTTAACATCGGTCTTGCCATGGGCGTAGTGGATCGTGATCCCACCAATCAGCTTGCCATTTTCTGTTTCCGTCAACAGGCCATCAATACCAGCCTGAAGTTTGAAGACATTCTGGTCGTAATCCGTACTCGAAGTCGAGAAGCGTGGATTGATGCTGTTATGTGCGCCTTCGATGCGGCCCCATACACCATTGCCTTCAATCACAACACCGGCTTCTTCAGGAGCAGCATAGGGTGTTCCAATTGGATCAGCACCCTGTGCAACAACCTTGTTGCCGTTACCGGCCCAGAAGCGATTGCCAACACGCTGCTGCAATGTCGGAACGCCGTTTAAGCCCAGCAATGCCTGAGGATAGGCTTCATAGACTGGAACGCCAGCCTGATAAAGTGGTGTTGATGGTTCGGTTGGTGTGAGCTGTGAACGCAGATACCAATTGCCATCATTAGGCGTTGAAGTGCCGCCCTGATAAAGCTGATAGGCATAGGCACCAGCCACAACCGCCTGCTTGCCGCCGACCGTATAATCACCAAGCAGCGAGAATGAGCCGTTAGAAGCACCGTTTACTTCGATAATCTTGATGCCTTCATTGGTCTGCGCACCCGTTCCACCGACATTGTTGACGCCGACATTGGTCGTGCCGGATGTATCGCCATTGACGATCATCATGTCTGTCTTGGAATTGTCGTCACCAAGAACGACGTCAAACAGCATCTGTCCGCCATTGCCATTATAGTCTCCGCCGACGATCACAGTATCGCCAACAGCATTATCAACCGTGGTGATGGTTCCGGCATTTGTCACATCGCCAGTAAATGAATAAACCCCTTTTCCATCTCCCGTTCCAATGAATGTGGAGGTGCGATCGATCGTCATATTACCGTCGAAGGCGAGCGATGCCATCCCGTCAAGCGTGGAGCCGTTGGTGAGGTTTACGCCGGTTGTTCCTTCATCCGCCTCGCCAACATGCCATGCACCATCGTCAATCGACAGATTGGCACCATCGAGATTAACAACTTCCCAGTTGATGATCTTGTTGCCATTGCTGGTCGCAGTCACGCCCTTGAGCGTGAGCGTATCAATCATGCCGTCAGCAATGGAGGTGTCATCACCGCCGTCAAGCATCTGCGAGCCGTCATAGCTCGACGCACTGACGGTTGCTGTGTCAGACCCGTCCTGACCGTAGAAACCGCCAATAAGCTTGCCACCTGTCCAGGTGAATGTATCGTTGCCCTCGTGGTTGACAATGCCATCACTGCTCTGGGCGTCATCGCGATCATCACCATAAATATTGCCGGTATAGGTTCCCGCGATCAGATTGAAGGTATCGTCGCCCAATCCAAGAATTGCATCGCCTGTGACCGTACCAGCGCTGTTGACAATGACATTGCCTCCCAGCGCGTCAGATTCTGCCGGATCGCCTGGAGCACCACCGTCACGGATAGCGATACCTGAAGTTGCTGAAAGCGTGGCCGTCTGAGCAATATTGATGGTTGCACCATTCGCGGACAATGTCTGAATACCAGCACCTGTGCTGCCGCTCACTTTGTCGACGATGCTAACGAGAGACGGTCCAGTACCTTGGTTGGAAAGCAGAATACCCGTGGCGCCTGCAATGGCACCCGATGTCTGTTGTACTGTCACACCAGTGGTGTTTGCGCCACCGCTGGCAAAGATACCGTACCCATTAGCACCACCGGTCACGTTGCCCGAAACCGCAACAGTCGTTGCGCCAGTGCCGCGATTAAACGCATAAATGCCGTAAGTTGCCCCGGTGATCGAGCCCCCTGTCTGATTTACCCGCAGATCAGTGGAACTGCTGGCGTTGCGGGCATAGACGCCATAAGTACCGGTCGCGCTCACATCGTCTGCAAGCGTAACCGCTGTCGAGCCGGTGCCTGCATTGTCTGCAAACACCCCGTAAAGACCGCCTTTGATCGTTCCTGCTTTTTGCTCAACAATGATATCCTTGGCGGTGGCGGCGTTAAAAGCATAGAGACCGGCGCGTACCACAGCCGTGACATCGCCCGAACTGATGATCGTAGTTGATCCGATACCTCGATTATTGGCAAACATGCCATACCAGTTGGCAGAAATCGATCCCGCTGTCTGGATAAGCGTAATATCGGTCGCTGCCCCTTCATTATAGCCGTAGACGCCATAGGTGTCGTTATTGGTGGCGCCAGTCTGAGTCTGATTGATGATCCCGGCCGTTGTAATCGACACAGCACCTGTGCCGTAATTGTCAGCGCGAATGCCGTGCGTATATCCGGTAATAGTGCTACCCGATTCCTGCGTAATGTCGATATTCTTCGCCGTCGAATAATTCAGCGCCCAGATGCCATTGTCACCTGCGCCGCTCAGATCACCGGCCACACCAATTATAGTCGAGCCAATTCCGCTGTGGCTCGTAAGAATCCCATTATCTGTACCAGAAATCGATCCGCCTATTTGGTTGACAATCAAATCTTGTGCATCAGCGCCATTGCTAACTTGAATACCATTCCCGGAAGTTCCCGTAACAGTGCCTGAAGTCGTAACCGTCGTTGAACTTGTGCCATAATTGGAGACGATAATACCTGCAAGGCCGGTTACGCTGCCATTTGATGTTACTGTAACGGCGCCCGATACCCCATTATTATACACCGCCATGCCAATTCCATCGGCGGAGATAATGGTTGAAGCGTTTGCGTCCGTTACGCTGACCCCACCGATCACATCGACGTAAAATGCGTCCCCAGCGGTCGACAAACCAAATCCCGGTTGGGTGATTACCGTTACAGGCGTAGGTTCCGAAATATTCACCGGCGCATCGCCGCCGCTTCCCGACGCAGGACCTGAACAGGTCCACGTCACGGAGTCTACTGTGGTACAGCTCCCCGCGAATGATGGAGACGACCAAGCAAACAGTGTTGCGAGCCCCACCGCGGTACCAACTATAAAACCTGTAAGCGAGAGCGTTAAGCCCGTGCTGAAAGGCGCGATACCGCCAGCGATGCCCTTATACTTGCCTACTCGACCACCACGAAGAAGCGTGCCTGCGTCTCTCCAATGAGCATCAGACGATCTATTGGATGCCTCAAGCAATTCGGACGACTGCTCTTCAAAATTTGCTATCGATGCGATCATGCGCAATTTCCCCTACAACTTCAAATTCACCCTATTAAGCAACATTACGCTTACTTCGCGCGCCGCAAGTGGGTTTGTCCGAACGGGCGTTTCTGAAAGTGATTTATGTATATTTTTAAAATAAAATCTACAGGGATCTACGTTATATAACGGTTAGCTCTTCAAATTCTTTAACAAAACTTTGATAATCCACTTTTGGCCCTTTTTCAGACCTAAAGAGCGGCTTCGCTAAGACGTTTTCTAATTAACTGCAAGCGCGAAAGCTGCAGACTTTTCTTTCAATACTGTAAAGGGCAACTTCCAAAGCCGCAGGGCCAAAGGGCCAAAAAAGCTATAATTGGTGCGCTCTGATGTGGTTGATCCTCAACCCATTTCATTACCCATGAGGAAGACGCAGCACAAAACTCGACAAGCAAAATAGCGCCATCCGATATGCTCAGATCGCCGATGAGATCATAAGAGCGCGGAAATGAATTATCCATTTAACGCAATGACACTGAAACCGGACGTTAAGCTCGATCATGCACCCCTGCACCTATAGGTGCAGCCGTCTTTTTCTCAGGCGTGATAGGAAAGATATTCAACCGGAATTTATTCAGTGCGGCCTGTTTTGTTGTTAGACCACATCTCTTTCTCATGCGCTCAGTCTGGCCACGCATTTGCGTGGGTCCGAGACAACCGCAAAGCCAAAGTCGCCGGCAATAGAAACTCCACGCAAACTTTCATTTGCTGCAGAGAGTTAAATCAAGACGACAGAAAGATAGTTCATAAACGGTGCTAGCCAAAACCATTTCATCATAGCCAACGAGCGCCAGGAGGCGCAGTCAAAATCCCTCTGCGATATGCAGCTTCGCAACGGCCATAGAGGCTATAACGGCCAAAGACGTTTCTAAAAGGGAAAATATGGGATGGCCGATTGCAATAGCATTGGAGAAAAACCCTTCTCAGACAATCAGTTATAGGGGCATTAGAGCACGGTAATTCCGGCTACCATATGTGCCATACTCCCCCTTTTGGTAATCAAAACGCATTTGCCAAAGTCACGGCCTTTTTTTCCTTATCGATGAAAAGTACTAGTCTTCCTTGATTAGCGATGAGTTTATTTTACAATTCTGACCTCACCTTGTGCAAAGAACAATCATTCTGCTTGCGCCTTAATCATGCAAGCGCTGCACTCAGATCGTAAGAATGCCTGTTCATTTCTCGCAAATCGAGTTGGTTTTCTACATGATCGAGGTGGTGCGCCATAAGATCTACCGCCTTGCTCCGATCCTTTTGAATTATTGCATCGACAATCTCAGCATGCTCGTCGGGTCCGCAATTAAAGTAATCTTCGTTGCGATAGACTGCGGTAATTAACGACGTGCGTGAGACCAGATCACGCATCATCGTGAACAGGAAATCTGAGGATGCAAGCTCGGCTAGAAGTAGATGGAAACCGCCCGACAGCTTGATAATATCAGTCGCCAGATTACTCAGATTAGCTATGCGTTCCTTCGCGACGTGATCATTGAGCCGCTTCAAATCAGTTCGCGTTGCCGAGCGACATAAGCGCTCGACGACGCAAGTTTCTACCGTGCGACGTACAAAGAACACATCTCTGGCTTCTGCGACCGTCGGTTTGCAGACGAAGGCTCCTCGATTGGGAACGATATCAACAAGCCCCTCGCGCTTAAGGGCGGCGAGAGCCTGCCGGATTCGTGCGCGGCTGACCTCGAAGATCTCTGCCATCTGCTCTTCTTTAAGCTGCACGCCTGGGCGCAGGCGCCGCTCCGCAATTGACAACCATACTTTCTCGACAATTTGCTGTGTCGATGCACCCTTGAGCTCTGCCATGAGCGACCCTCCCCTTCTTTGTCAAGAAGCTCAAAGCACGACAAAAAGTCAACCATCTTTGGCGTACAAACAAGACAATATTGTCAACAATAAATAGGGTATTACGCTATCTGGGGAACAATCGTGGGTGCAACCGCACTTTTGACACGCGGATAGTCGTAGCTGTTGATTTTGGACGTGGAATAACCTGCTCCGACCAGCGCTTCTGCCATTTTTACTGCAGCTGTCACTCCGTCGATCACTGGAACTCCCGTCGCCTGTTTGAGACGCTCGCACAATGACGACATTCCCGCGCAACCCAGAACGATTGCTTCTGCTCCATCTTCAGCCTTTGCGCGTTCAATTTCCCTGAGCAGGAGCTGCTCGGCATTATAGGCGTCTTCCTCGAGAGCTAGTACTGGGAGGTCGATGGCACGCACCTTGCGACAGTAACGATCTGCACCATAGTCACTCACGAGATCCTCGATGATCGCAACCGATCGCGGCAGCGTTGTTATCACAGAAAAGCGCCGGCTAATTGTCATAGCCACCTGTATCGCCGCCTGACAAATGCCGATGACCGGACCCGTCGCCACTTCGCGGGCGGCGTGCAAACCCGGATCGTCAAAGCAGGCGATAACGTAGGCATCGGCACCCAGAACCTCACCTTTCCGGATTTCCGCCAGCATTCCCGGCAACGACATCGCTTCATCCGCGCCGCCTTCGATACTAACCGGAGTGTCGATCGGGTTCGTCGCGGAGATTTGTGTTTGTTCGTGTTTAACCAGCAAAGCACTTTCGAGAGCCTGCGCTGTCATCGTGGAAGTGGAGTTGGGGTTTATAAGATAAATATGCATCTTGGAATTCTCTGTTGCCAGGCTGTTAGCCTATTGTTTCGGCTTCTTGAAATCGCCGATGGGCGGTGCTTTCAAAACGAATTGGCGATCGGATGTCACATAATTGTCGGCGTGAAGCCGGGCTATGGGCTGATAGAACTCCGGATCCACATAATGTCCTTCAGCATCGAGACAATTGCGCCGGACATGCATCTGCACAACTTCACCCAGGACCAGTGTTCGACGCGGATAATCGATTAAACGTTCGACACGACACTCGAAAACGCAGGGCGCCTCCTCGGGATAAGCGACATCGATTTTGCGACAACCAACGGGTTTCAGTCCCGCAACGTCAAGCTCGTCTACCTCACTGTCGAAACCAAGTCCGCATATGAGCATCTGTTGGGATAGCGCCATATCGACCATGCTGATCGCAAATTCCCCGGACCGACGAATATTGATCATGGTGTCTTTCGGCTCACCGCTCATTCGTGGCTGAATCCCCAGAACAACAATTGCCGGCTCATGGGAAAACACGTTGAAAAAGCTCATCGGCGCAGCATTGTTGTGCCCAGATTCTGAACGGGTCGTCACAAGAGCTATTGGGCGCGGACCAATAAAATTGGTCAGCAGTCGATAGCGGCTTTGCGGGTCAATGGCTTCGAAATCAAATTCCATGGGTAGCCCAAATGTTGAATAATAGCCTACAATCTTGTGTCATATTGTCGACAATACTGCAAGCAATTAAATCCCCGAGTTGACTTTTTCACGCGTATAGCGATTGTCTGCATCAGCAAGGAGAAACCACTTATGAATGAACCAGCTGCACTGTCGGTAGACCAGATAGTTGAACGGGTCTGGCTGTCGATCGCCGAGAGGCGATTGCGTCCTGGTGTTCAACTCAAAGAAGAACAGCTGGCTTCTATATTCAATGTTAGTCGCGCGCGGATCCGGCAGGGACTTAACGTGCTTGAACGAGATGGTTTGGTCACGATTATTCCCAATCGCGGTGCCTTCGTCAGCAAACCGTCCGTCGAAGAGGCCCGGGACGTCTTCTTTGTTCGACAGGCAGTCGAACGATGCATTGTGGAGCGGCTTTGCTCGTCCAAACTCAAAGAAAGTGTAAAAAGGCTTCGCGATCACGTCGATCAGGAACGAGTGGCCAATGCTGAAGACAGTACCACAGATATTATCAAGCTCTCCGGGGGCTTTCATCTTTTGCTCGCGGAACTGACGGGATCCGATTTCCTCTTCACAACAATGCGGGATCTTATTGCTCGCAGTTCGCTGATCATGGCCGTTTATCGTAATACCGCACGGTTTAATTGCGGGCCGGACGAACATGCGGAGATCGTGGAGGCGATCTCGGCAAAAGAAGTTCAGAAGGCGGTACATCTTATGGCGCATCATCTGGAACATGTGGAATCCGAACTTGACCTGAGCGAGATACGTGATCTCTCCCACGATCTGCGAGCAGCGTTGGCTTAAATTCGAAGGAAGCCGGGCACCGGCTCCTTCCATGATTGTTTCTTCAAGCTTCCATTTCGACGAGATGGCAGGCGACCCGGGTTCGATTAGGTAAAAGCTGCATCGCCGGCACTTCCTTTGAACACCGCCCAATCGCCAGAGGACAACGTGGATGGAACGTGCAGCCTGATGGCGGCTTAAGCGGGCTTGGAACCTCGCCTGTCGCGGGTTCTCGGTTGCGATTTGGCGCTGCAATATTGGGGATCGTCTGCAACAAGAGCTGCGTGTATGGATGCCGTGGCTCAGCAAAAAGCTCTTCTGTATCGCCTTCTTCAACAATCCTGCCCAGATACATCACAGCGATGCGGTCCGACATATGTCGAACGACGCTCATATCGTGGCTGATGAAAAGATAGGTCAGTCCCAATTCGTCTTGAAGACGACGCATCAAGTTGAGAACCTGCGCTTGAACCGAGACATCGAGTGCTGAGGTTGGTTCATCGCAGACAAGAAACTCCGGTTCACTTGCCAATGCGCGGGCAATGGAAATACGTTGACGCTGCCCTCCTGAAAACTCGTGCGGAAACTTTTCGCCGTCCGAAGGAGAAAGCCCGACGGTGCGCAAAAGTTCTTCTACTCGTTCGGTTACCTGAGCGGCGCTGTCACGCAACTTGAGTTCACGCAGTGGCTCCGCGATAATGTTTTTAACTCGCCAGCGTGGATTAAGTGACGCATAGGGATCCTGGAAAATCATCTGTGCGGATAAAGGTGCGCCGCTTTTACCGGGCGCAAAGCGCATCTCGCCACTCGTCGCATTATGCAAACCGGTAACCAATCGTGCTACCGTTGATTTTCCGCAGCCGCTTTCTCCCACAATACTCAGGCAGCCGCCGGACGGCACTGAAAAGCTGATATCATTGACAGCCTGCAGATATTGTTTTGGTTTACGCTCGACAACGCGGTTCAACCACGGTGCCGATACATCGAAGGTTTTGACCAGTCGATCAACGGTAAGAGCAGGGACTCGGTCCAGAGGTTTTGTCATGCGGTGCCTCCTGCGTTCAGCCAGCATGCACTAGCGGCCTGATCGGAAAATGTGAGTTCTGGGCGTTCGCGTAGACAACGCGGACCCACAGACTTGCAGCGTGGGTTGAATGCGCACCCATCAGGGATTGCATCAAGGCGGGGCATGGAACCATCAATCTGATTGAGCTTCTCAACACGCGCACCGAGCGAGGGAATTGAGGCCATTAGTCCTTGCGTATAGGGATGACGCGGGTGATGGAGGATTTGCTCCACCAGACCAATTTCAATCAACCGGCCAGCATACATGACTGCAATTCTGTCGGCAGCTTCTGCGATGACGCCCATATCATGCGTCACAAGCATGACGGCGGTCTGCTTCTCCTTGCACAGCTTACGCAGGAGCGAAATGATCTGCGCCTGGATCGAGACGTCAAGCGCTGTGGTAGGCTCATCCGCGATAACCAGCTTAGGTGACGCGGCAAGAGCTAATGCGATTACCACGCGCTGGCGCATGCCACCGGAAAACTGGTGTGGGTATTGGCCAACCCGTTCTTCAGGCGAAGGGATTCCTACGTCGCGCAATAGCTGTACCGCGCGCGCCTTTGCCTCAGCCTTACCTAACCCGAGATGACGGCGGATCGTTTCGACAAGCTGCGCTCCAACGCTAAAAAGCGGGTTGAGCGAGGTGAGCGGGTCTTGGAAGATTGCACCAATTTCCCGGCCGCGGATTTTTTCCATCGCGCGATCATCAAGTGTATCGATCCGTTGCTTGCCGAGCCAGACTTCACCGCCTGCGATATGTCCTGGCTGTTCGAGCAGCCCTTGTATCGCAAGACCGGTCATGGACTTTCCAGCACCCGATTCACCGACGACCCCTAAGATTTCACCTGGACGGATCGACAGGCTAACATCTGACAACGCAGTTACAGTGCCGCGCCGTCCGGGGAAGTCCACACGAAGGTTGCGGACTTCAATGACTGGTTCCTGAATGTTACCCATTTGCGTTTCCCTCTGTCGGACCCTCGATTGGGTAACTTGGCGGAAATAT
Organism: Ochrobactrum sp. BTU1; assembly: GCA_018798825.1. Taxonomy (NCBI): domain Bacteria; kingdom Pseudomonadati; phylum Pseudomonadota; class Alphaproteobacteria; order Hyphomicrobiales; family Brucellaceae; genus Ochrobactrum; species Ochrobactrum sp. BTU1. The sequence goes on from CP076357.1 coordinate 760,057, forward strand.
TTCTGCGACGGCAGGATTATTCCAGCTCCGTTCGGGATATTTGGCTATGAGCCCATCATACTGGATCTGCGCCTGATCTCGCGCTTTTTGCATATCAAAACCTGCCAGGTTTCGGTCAAGCATCGAGAGGCGACCATCGACAAAGACGGCTTGAGTGATTTTCCCCGAACCGCCGGTGACGATGGTCGTGATGGGATCAATGGAAGGGGCCATGAACGTGTCATCGAGGCGGAAAACTGCGATATCGGCCCGCGCGCCCGGTGACAAATGTCCAAGATCAGAGCGACCGAGTGCTTTTGCACCACCAATGGTCGCGGCGTCATAGAGATCTGCTGCACGCAACCTCTCCGGGGTGCCATCCGCGACACGACCGGTAATGAGACCTGCAAGCAGGTTCATCAGCATATCTGGCGGCGTAGTATCAGTGCCCATAGCAATATTGATCCCACGCTTTTTGCAGTCCGAAAACGATTTCAAGATCGATCCGCCGCGGCCTGAAACCAGCGGGCAATGAACAATGGAAACACCATTTTCGGCGTAAAGCCCCAGGTCTTCATCGGTAGCATTGGTGGCATGCGGCGCAATCAGGCGGTCGCTTAACAGTCCGTTTTTTGCGAGCCAGACAGGCGCGGTGGAGCCGTGCAACATACGCACGGTATCCACCTCCATCGTCCCTTGCGCCATATGAAGGCGGAATTTGCAGCCCAGATCACGTGCTGCAGCGTCAGTACGCTGAATGAGCCCAAGCGTTGACGTTTCCACGCGGTCTGGAGCGAGCATTCCGCGCACAAGGTCGCCGTGACGTCCATTCTGGCGTTCGATGTATGCAATTGCGTCGTTGAGCCCTTGGAAGCCGCGCTCCTCGTCAAATACGGGCACGATTTTGCCCGGTTCTTCCAACACCATTCCGCCGGTGCGGTAGGCTGGGCTTAGATAGACACGTAGCCCCAGGTCGCCCGCAGCCTCGGCAGCTGCATCGAACTCGGCGACCGTTTCGCCCCATTCTCGGTAAAACAAAGAGGCAATTGGCGCGGCTGTGGTGATACCGTTGAGCAAAAGCTGGCCGAAAGCAAACCGCTTCTGAAAGGCTAACTCCTCGGAAGAGTACATCTCATAAGGCCCAGTATCCACGTAAGAGCGTGGCCAAACCCGACCTTTTGCCCAGCCTGGGTGATGATCAATGCCGAGGATCGTTGTATCGAGATCCGAAAGCGCATCCAGATCAATCAAACCAGGACTGATCAATGCATTTCCGAAATCAACCCGGCGGGCTACCTCGCCTGTAAAACCGTGTCCGACAAACACAATCTCGCTATTTTCGAAGACCACCTCACCGTTTCTCAACAGTCGGTGTCCGCCATCCTTATGCCCCACGACCCAGCTCGCGGTGATGAGTGTCCGTCCTTCAGGGCGACGAGGTGACGAAAGATAATGCGAAAGATTTTCCAGTGATTGATTCATCACGGCATCTCCACCACAGCAATGCCCTGTCGAGCAGTGACGCGGCCGCCTTTGACCACAAGCGGTCGTGGAGCGATATCCACGACTGCGTGCGCCAGTGTCTCGCCTGTCAGGAGTGTGAAGTCAGCATCGCAGCCAACATCCAGTCCGTAATTTTCAAGTTGCATGACATCCGCACCGCCCTGAGAGACGATATGCAACAGATGCTCGAGGTCGTGATCCGAGCGAACACCATTTTTCATACCGATAACTTTTGCACGGTCCAGCATGTCTGGCTGCCCCCATGGACCCCAGGTGTCGCGGATACCATCACAACCACCGCCGATACGAACACCTGCTTCTTTCAGCCGCTTGATCGACGGCACGCTCGCAGAAGGCGCACCGGTCGTAAGAATAGCGACATCAAGGGCAGCGATTTGCTCAATGAGCTGACCGACGCGAAGATAGTCGTTCATTCCGAGCGCGAAGGCATGGCTAATTGCAACCTTGCCTTCCATACTGTTGGCACGGATACGCTCAAAGATAAGTTCCATGGTGAACGCACCAAGATCACCCGTTTCATGGAGATGAATATCGATCGGAACCCCATATTTGGTCGCAAGCGCGAACAGAATATCGAGTTGCCCCTTTGGATCCCGATCGATGCCGCAAGGATCAATCCCGCCCAGCACTTCGCATCCCTGGCGAAGCGCCTCATCAAGAAGCTCTTTCGTGCCCGGCATGACCATAAGGCCCGACTGGGGGAAAGCGACGATTTCGATATCGATGATGCCCTTGAGCTTTTCGCGTGTTTCCCAAACGCCTTCAACCAGTGAAAGGCCATGGGTCGGATCGATATCCACGTGACTGCGGATATGCGTGCTGCCGTTTGCGACCAGACCGATTGCATGGCGCATTGACTGGCGATGTGGATCAAGACCAATTTGCAGCCGGTTCTCGCGTTCAAAGTCAATCCGTTCGCGTAGGATTGCCGCGCGATTATTGACATGCCAGGGCATGCCCCATGTGGTCTTGTCGAGATGCGTATGTGCATCGATCAACCCAGATGCGACAATAGCGTTACCACCATCTTCCACGGCCATACCAGCCTCTGCTTCGAACTGTCCGAAACCGGCAATCTTTCCGTCGCGGATCAGCATGTCACAGGTGTCGCCTGCCATGGGACGGACGTTTTTGAGCAAAAGATTGTTCATAATTCTTACCTCAGTTTCGGATTAAGAGCGTCACGGAGCCAATCGCCAAGCATGTTGACGGCCACGACCAGCAAGCAAAGCTGAACGACGGGGAAAAGCACGATCCACCATGAACCAGAGAAAAGGAACTGATTGCCAATTCGGATCAGCGTACCGAGCGACGGCTGGCTCGGCGGCATCCCGATACCAAGAAAGGATAGCGTCGCTTCGGTAAGAATGGCCATGCCAAAGTTGAGCGTTGCTGCGACCATGATAGGGGTCAGCGTATTGGGAAGAATGTGATTGGCCATGATGCGTCGGGCCGGCACACCGATCAATCGCGCCGCTGACACGTAGTCCTTGCCTGTCTCGACAATAGCCTGGGCGCGCACAGTACGGGCATACTGCACCCACGCCGAAAGTGAGATGGCTAGAATAAGAACCGCAGACGCTCCAATTTCGCGCAAACTGACGGGAAGCATCTGCCGCACAACTGTGGAAACCAGGATCGCCACCAGGATGGTTGGGATCGACAGAGTGATATCACCAAAGCGCATCAACAGATTGTCGATGAAACCGCCAAAATAGCCGGAAACAAGCCCTGCGCTCATGCCAATCACAAGCGAGAGGACGACCGATGCAATGCCGATGACAATTGAAATACGTGTGCCATAAAGGATGGCCGACAACATATCTCGACCTTGCGTATCAGTTCCGAGAAGAAACGGCCATTCACCGCCCTCCTCCCATACTGGAGGCAGTTCTGCCTTCCACATGTCGAGTGCCGCACCGTCATAGGGGTTTTGTGGTGCAATTAGCGGTGCGAACACTGCAGTAAGGATCAAGATTGCGAGAAGCGCGGCACTGAACATGGCCGTTTTGCTATGGGTGAAGGACCACCAGAGATCGCTTTTACGAATGCGCTGAATAAGCGAAGGACGCACGACCGGGGTGGATTGAGAGGCTTGGGTGCTCATGAATTTGGATCCCCCTTAGATCAGCGAGCGGTGCGCAGCCGTGGATCGATTACCGCATAGGCAATGTCCACCAGCGTGTTGAGCACGACGAAGATGAAGGAAATAATGCACAGATAGGCCGCCATTACCGGAATATCGAGAAACGTGACTGCCTGGATGAACAACATGCCCATTCCTGGCCACTGGAAAACAGTTTCCGTGATAAGCGCGAAAGCAATCAGCGAACCAATATTCATTGCGGTCATGGTTACGACAGGCATGAGGCAATTTCGCAGGGCATGTCTGAAATAGATGCGCCAGCGGGGAATACCTCGAGCACGTGCAAATTTCACATAATCAGAGCGCAACACTTCGAGCATTTCCGCTCTGACGAGCCGCATCACAAGCGTTACCTGATATAGTGACAATGCAATTGACGGCAAAAGGATTGCGGCGCGGCCAGATGATGTGAGGAGCCCTGTCGACCAGCCGCCCAGCTGGATGACGTCACCGCGCCCAAATGCCGGAAACCAACCAAGCGACACCGAAAAGACGAGGATCAAGAGAATACCGACTACAAAGCTCGGTAAGGAAACACCGACAATGGAGAGAAACTGCAGACCCTCCGTATACCACTTTCCGCGTTTGATCGCAGTCAGGACACCCAACGGCAAGCCGACAAGCAAAGAGATGAGGGTCGCAACCAGCACGAGCTCAAGCGTCGCAGGGAACCGCTCGGCGATGAGATTTAATACATCCTGGCCATTGCGATAGGAGATGCCAAAATTGCCTTGCGCCGCATTGACCACGAAGCGGGTGTATTGCGTCATAAGACCATCGTTAAGGCCAAGACGCTCACGCAGATTATCGCGGTCAGCCTGCGTCATCTGCTCGTTTGCCATCATCTCGACGGGGTCGCCAGCCAGCCGGAAGATCAGAAAGGCAAGCAAAGCGACGGCCAACATCACCATGATAGCGTTTGCCAGGCGCTTAATGATAAAAACCAGCATAGAAATTCCTCAGTAACAACAGGGCACGTCGGGGGATGTTTTCACCCCCCGAGGCATTTGATTGATTTATTGGGCAAACTGCGTCAGCCAGTGACGCGGCTTGTTGTCGGGCAGCTGTACGATCTTGTCGATCTTCTTTGACATAACCCACGCCATTGGTTGCTGGTGCAAGGGAAGCATTACGATTTCCTCTTTCACCATCTTCAGCGTTTGTGTCTGTAATTCTAAGCGCTTGGTGCGGTCCATTTCGGTGGATGCCTGCACGACAAGCTTGTCGATATCCGGGTAACTCCAGCCGCCCCAATTGAAGACGCCAGCATTGGCAGTCTTGGTCTGGATCATCTGAAGAAGGATAGAGTAGCTGTCCAGCATTGGCTCAGTCGCCCAGCCGATCAGATAGACGTCGGCTTTACCACCTGTGCGTTTGGGCGCCTGTGCTGCGGTCGGCGCAATATCGAGCTGTGGCTTAAAGCCGCCGCGGCTCAACATATTCACCATTCCCTGGCAAAGCTCCTCCTCGTTCACATAAGCATCGGTTGTGCAGACAAGGGTGAATGGAAAGTCAGTGGCGCCAGCGTCTGCGAGAAGTTTCTTGGAAAGCTCTGGATCGTATTTGAGTGTCGTGTCGAGGTCCGGGGTATATCCAGGGATTTCAGGTGCCACGATCGCACCTGCAGTGCGCGACTTACCACGCATGATACGCTTCTGAATAAGGTCCCGGTCAAGCGCATGGGCAAAAGCCTGCCGCACTCGCAGATCATTGAATTTGTTCTCAGATCCGTCTGCCAGTTTGGCTTTTCGATTAAATCCCATCATCACGGTACGAAGGTCGGTGCGCTCCAACACGTTGAGGTCGGGCTGAGCTTGTAATCGCGGCAAATCCTGTGAGGGAGCATTTTCCGTGAAATTGACTTCACCAGAGAGGAGTGCCGCTACGCGGGTTGCTGCTGAAGTGATGGGCGTAAACTCAATTCGATCAATGTTCGACTGTGATTTGTCCCACCACTCCGCGTTCTTCACGAGAATGGTTTTTGAATCGGGCACACGACTTTCGAGCTTGAAAGGACCAGTGCCATTCGTGTTGTAGGTCGCATAGCCTTCGATCTTTGCACCAACATCTGTAGGCTTTTCGGAATTGTTGTTCTTCAACCAATCCGCATCGAAGATATGAATGTTGGTCAAGTCGTTTAGAAGCAGCGGATAAGGGCCGCTCAGCTCGATATCAACTGTGTAATCGTCGACTTTTTTAGAGGATTTATACGCTGGGAGATTTCCACGCAGCGGTGAAACCGGATCACTGACGCGCTTTAACGAAGCAATCACGTCATCCGCATTGAATGCCGCACCATCGTGGAATTTGACGTCTTTACGCAGGTGAAAGCGCCATACCGTATCGGAGACATTCTCCCAGGACGCGGCTAGCGCAGGCTCGATCTTCAGTTCGGCGTCGTAACGTACCAATCCTTCATAGACATGATTAAGGAATGAAAGTGTATAGCTATCGCCATAAGAATATGGATCAAGCGAGTAGATATCGCGTGATGCGCCCCATTTGAGTGTTTCAGCATGGCCCGACAACGTAAGGCTCGCTAGTACCGTGACCGCCAGGCCCAGTTTCTTCAACATATATTTGCTCCGCTCTTGGAAATTTGCGCCCCTTTTTTGGGGTCTGTTTTAATTTATCGACGGAAACCTCCCTCACGGCAGGTTAAGCCCTTTCGCCTTTACGGCGTGCTGTGAGTGTCGTGTGGTTTCCTCCGTGTTAGGTGGCCCAGCCTTTTCGGCTTGTTACTGGTCACGTTGAACAGTATGTCCAATCCCTAAAAGTTGTCAACGAGATTGTTGACAATATGAAAATATTTGCGCGCGGGACTTGTTGACAATGTCGCTCAGGGAAAACGTCAGGAACTTGCCTTCCAAAGTGGATAGCTGGAGGTAAATATCTGTTCAACCGGTGGATGTTGCCAACTTCTGTCGGGGTATTTTGCGATCAGCCCATCATACTGACGCTGCGCGTGTTCTCGCGCCGCCGCCATATCGATACCCGCAACCTTGCCACCAAGCATGGACATCCTTCCGTTGACGAACACTGCTCTGGTGATCTTGCCGGAACCACCCAGTACCAACGTCGTTATAGGGTCAACGCTCGGTGTCATATGGACATCATCGAGACGAAACACCGCAATATCTGCCTTAGAGCCTGCTGAAAGTCGGCCAATGTCGGTGCGTCCAAGTGCTTTGGCGCCGCCGAGTGTTGCAGCATCAAAGAGGTCTTTCGAAAATACCGTGTCGGATGCTTTATCGCCGATACGGCACGCGATCAGACCAACCAGCATATTCATGAACATATCCGGCGGCGCCGTATCGGTGGCCATTCCGATATTGATACCGAGTTTGCGACAGGCAGAAAACGAATTCAGAATGCTGCCCATACGTGCGGACACCAGAGGTGAATGCGCAACCGAGACGCCGTGCTGGGCATAAAGTTTGAGATCTTGTGATGTGGCGTAGGTGCCGTGTGGCGCATACAACCTTTCGCTCATGAGGCCGTTATCCGCAAGCCATTGCGGTCCCGTGACACCATGCAGTCTATGCATTGTATCAAGTTCGAGCTTGCCTTGAGCCATATGAATTCTAACTCGGCAATCGAGATCATTTGCCGCAGCCATTGTTTTCTTTAACAAGGGCAGTGTGCAGGTTTCGATACGGTCGGGAGCAAGCAGACCGTTGACGAGCCCGCCATAACGTCCTTGATTACGTTCAATGAAATTGATTGCGGAGGCAAGGCCCTGAAGCCCGCGCTCTTCATCAAAAACAGGTTCAATGCGGCCTGGCTCCTCCAATACCATGCCACCCGAACGATATGCGGGACTAAGAAAAACACGAAGACCCAGATCGCTGGCAGCCTGCGCTGCGGCTTCAAATTCTGCAACTGTTTCTGCCCATTCACGATAATAGAGCGAGGCGATCGGTGCGGCCGAGGTAATGCCATTTAACAAAAGGAGGCCGAACCCGAAGCGCTTTTGAAAAATGAGTTCTTCCTCTGAATACATTTCATAGGGACCACGTTCCAAGTAGGAGCGCGGCCAGATACGCCCTTTGCTCCACCCTGGCTGATTATCTTGGACGAGCAAGTAAGTGTCGAGATCAGACAATGCATCAAGGTCGACCAGACCAGGGCTGATCAGTGCCGTTCCGAAATCGATGCGACGGGCTACTTCTCCCTCAAAATGCGGGCCAGCATAGAGCACCCTGTCATTCTCGATCACAATTTCGCCGTTCAGAAGGGTTAAACCTTGGGGCCGTTCGCCAAGGATAAGTTGTCGAGAGATAGGCAGGGTAGAGCTGTCGATTTCCATCATGTGATGATCCTGGCCTCGAAATTAAAAGAGCGTTTCATCGAAATGAAACGCTCTTTGTCACAATCAAGTATCAGCTGTGGTCTAGTTATTCAGCCATCATTGTGTGCCAGTGACGCGGCTTATTGTCGGCGCGGAAATCCACGCTCTTAACCTTGTCAAGCATACCCCAGGCGATCGGCTGCTGGTGGAGAGGGATCAAGATCGCCTTGTCCTTGGCAATTTTCAGCGCTTCTTCCTCCAGTGCCAGACGTTTTGCAGTGTCTGGTTCTTGAGCTGCCTTTTTTACAAGCTCGTCAAGTTCTGTATAGGACCAACCGCCATAGTTGGAGACACCGGTTGAACCGCTCCGTGTCGACAGAACCTGGGAGAGGAGAGAATATGCGTCAAGGGTCGGCTCATTGGCCCAGCTCAGATTGAACATATCGGCCTTACCGTTTGTTCGCTTTGGCTGTTGTACAGCACGCGGGCCCATATCAATTGTGGGTTCAAAACCCGCGCGCTTGAGCATGTTCGCAATGCCGGAGCAGATATCTTCTTCGTTAATGCTCTCATCGTTCATACAGAGATAGGTGAATGCCAGGCCTTTCTGACCGGCTTCCTCCAAAAGCTTCTGTGCAACTTTGGGGTCAGCGGGCTGAAACACGTCAAGCGTTTTGGCGTAACCTGCGATTTCTGGAGCGATCAGTGAACCGGAAGGGCGCGCCAGAGCCCGCATGATTTTTTTGTTAATCAGATCACGATCGATACTCGCCTCGACTGCCTGTCGAACACGCACGTCCAGAAATGGGTTCGGACGGCCATCATCGAGCTTTTCCTTCCCATTGAAACCGATAAAGACCGTACGGAGTTCAGTCCGTTTGCTCACCTTAATACCGGGTGAGGATTCAAGACGCGGCAAATCCTGAATTGGCGCTGAATCGACCAGATCAATTTCGTTGGAAAGCAATGCTGCAACGCGCGTTGCGGCAGACGAAATCGGAACATATTCAATACGATCGAGATTATGTTTTTTCTCATCCCACCACTGATCATTGGCGATGAGCACTGTTTTGGAATCTGGAACGCGGCTATCGAGCTTGAACGGACCGGTGCCGTTGGTGTTGTGGGTCGCGTAATTTTCGGTCTTGGAAGCGATATCGGTCGGCTTTTCGGCATTATTGTCCTTGAGCCATTTCGCATTAAACATGAAGATATTTGTCATGTCGTTGAGGAACAGAGCAGTCGGCGCCGAAACCTCAATATCGACAGTGAAGTCGTCCACCTTTTTGACGCCGACATAAAGTGGAATGTTCCCACGCAAGGGCGAGGTCGGATCCGAAACTCGGTTCATCGATGCCACAACGTCATCTGCGCTAAATTCGGCACCGTTATGGAATTCCACGCCCTTACGCAGGGTAAATCGCCAGTATTTATTGTCGACCAGCTTCCATTCGGTTGCAAGCGCCGGCTCGATCTCGAAATTCGGACCGTATCGGATCAGACCTTCGTAGATATGATTGAGAAAAGCCAGATTGGAGGTCGAAGGGACTGAATCTGGGTCCAAAGAATATATGTCCGCCCGGCTACCCCAACGCAAAGTCGCGGCATCTGCGGATGAGACCGCTAGAGGCACTGCAATGGCTGCTGCGGCCAGCGCTGATACGAGGAACTTATTTAGACGCGTCATGCTCTTCCCTTCATGAATATCGACAGGATCCGTTCGTTCGGATTTTGAAGCAGTATCATGAGCCGTTTCATTATTGTCAACGATATTGTTGGCAATTATGATCAGGAACATCAACATCAGCGCTCTGATTACACGCATGCGCGCTGCAACCGGCACTGAACCAAAAGGGGACATAAATGAGTGGGTTACTGCTGCTCCATGGAACGATTGTAACTGTAGACGGCTCGAGGCGAATTATTGACGATGGAGGGCTTGCTGTTGAAGACGACAGAATTGTCGACATCGGTCGTGCAGCGGAACTTAAGCCACGTCATCATGAAAAGAGGATAATCGACTGCACCGGCAAAATGATTATTCCGGGACTTATCGATGCGCACGGACACGCCGGCCACGCATTGATCCGCAGCATCGCGGCAGACACGAACTCTTTATGGATGCGGATCGTCACACCTACTTATTATCACTATGTGACACGCGACTATTGGTACGCCGATGGTCTTGTCTCGGGCCTGGAAAGATTATGTGCAGGTGTGACAACATCTGCCAGCATCATTACTTCCATGCCGCGCAGCGACGACCCGACTTTTGCGATCAATCACGCGCGCGCCTATTCCGAACTCGGCTTGCGGGAAATTATTTGCGTCGGTCCAGCCGGCCTGCCGTGGCCGCAATCAGTAACACGGTGGGAAACAGGCAGCCCCGTGCGCCGAAGCGTTTCTTTCGAGGAAATGCTGGAGGGCGCCGAGGCAGTTATAGAAAATTTGGATGGAACGGCAGATGGACGCATAAAGGTTTTTCTCACACCATTCACGATAGTGCCCTCGGTTGAACCGTCGAACGCTTCAACACCTGATCTTGCCGTCAATTTGACAGATAATGATCGAATGCAGGCACGGCGTATTCGGGAAACAGCCCGCAAATGGGGCGTGCGCATCCACTCTGATGCTTTCGCCGGTCAGATCCGCATGGCATTCCAAGACAAGGAAAATGCTTTGCTGGGACCGGACGTACATCTGCAGCATTGCTGGGGCATCTCGCACGAGGAAATCGATATCCTTGCTGAAACCGGGACGCATGTCACCCATGCTCCTCCCGGACGATCAACACCGGTGATGGAAATGATGGCGCGTGGTGTACCACTTGCGATCACTTCAGACGGCGCAGCACCAAGTCGCCATTTCGACATGCTACAGATCGCTCGCATCGCTCAAGCGACACAGCATATCCTGCACAATCATGACCGTTACATTTTGCCGCCGGGCAAAGTGTTTGAGATGATAACCATCGACGCAGCGCGTGCGATCGGCATGGACCACGAGATCGGATCGCTTGAGGTGGGAAAGAAAGCCGACATTGCCATCATTGATATGCGCAAACCACATTTGACACCAAACTGGATGCCCGTCCATCGTTTGATCCATCAGGTGTTAGGCAGCGATGTAGATACAGTGATCGTTGACGGAAAAATCCTTATGGAAGATGGCAAGGTTCTGACCACTGACATGCAGGAGGCCCTGGCTTTTGGTGAATCGGAGGCTCGGGCGTTGGTGGCAAGAGCTGGATTAGAGAAACACATGCACGATCCTGCGTGGGGTCAATTGCAGCGAACCTTCAACGAGGCAGTCAATTTCCCTTCACTGCCGCAGGACAGTGCTACCCGTGAATAGGTTTCAATCCTCGTCGAGGCGACGGAAGACGAAACAATATGATAGCTGAGCGAACTATCCTGCCAAATCCGACTAGCCGCGACACGTTTTCAGCGCCGAGCCCAACTCGTTTGCATAGATGCGTTTGCCACTTACCCGAATTAAAGCCTAAACAACGGCGACGCCAACAGGGTTTCTATCAGCGTCTGCGTGAGCTTACGCACCTACTTTTGCATCAAGTTCGCATTTAGTCCGCGATCAAGTGCAACATACCAGAGTGCAGCATGGATGGGCTCGGTATTGGAACCTTCGCTACAGCTTCCATCTTAGTTGACCCATTCGATGAGAGTGGGTCGCTGAAAGTTTCAATTCCACTGAGTAAGTTTGAATGAAACCCGCTCAGTGGGTCCATTTCTCCGGGTTAAGTTCATCACTCGGTGGACGACTTCGACCGCAGCCTAATGCCCAGATGACCTGATTGGAAAGCGTGTGTTGCACTGCCTTCCAGCCGGCAGCTTTGAGAGCACTATTTACTTGCCTGTCTTGTAATTACCTCGTTTTGGAACTTCATCGATTAGCGTTTAACAGCCGCTCCAGGAGCACTGCAGCTATAATAATCGTCCCGATTACGGTCCCTTGCCAGTACGGATCTATCCCCAAGAGGTTTAATCCATTCCGAATACAGACCATGATGATTACACCAAAGAACGTTCCGATGATGGAGCCACGCCCGCCGAAAAGACTGGTGCCGCCGATTACTGTGGCTGCAATCGCATCAAGCTCCAGCCCGAGCCCGCTTGTGGGATCGACTGAGCGAATTCTTCCAGCGAGAAAGATTGCTGCCACTGCACACAAAACACCCGTAATGACATAGACCGAGATCTTATAGCGACCCACTGAAAGACCAGCGACGCGGGCTGCCTCCGGATTGGAGCCGACAGCATAAAGCGAGCGTCCAGTCTTAGTCTTTATAAGTAACCAGTAGACGGAAGCGTAAAGCAAGATAAGGAATATGACATTGATCGGGATACCGCCAATCATGCCCATTGCAATTTCGCTTAGTTGGGGCGGCAGATCGGTGATCGAGCGAGCGCCACTCAATGTGTAGGTCAAGCTTCGGCAAATTGACATCATTCCCAGCGTTACGATGAATGCTGCGACCCCACCTTTCTCAATAATAAAACCGTTGGCAAATCCAATGACTGCACCGGTGAGCAGCCCAATCGCGATCCCTGGATAGAAGCCGAAAACAGGAAAACTAACAGCCATCGCAACGCCTGTCAGTCCAACAGTTGAACCCACCGAGAGATCGATACCTGCGGTCAGAATGACCAAGGTGAGCCCGACCGCAAGGATACCGACCACAACCGACTGGTCCAATACGTTGAGTATATTGTTGTAGGTCAGAAAATAGGGACTGGCAAAACTCAGTCCAACCACGATGAAGGCGGTGAGTAAAAACATCCTTAGTTCAAGAGAATGACCGATGTGGCTGAAGCGAGACCAGAGAATTCGGGTAGTGTCGGGTGTCTGAACGCTCATGCTGCAACACTTTCTGAAGTGTGTAATGAATGATGGACAATACGATCCAATTCGCTAGCCAGTGGAAGTTTGGCGGGATCGTTCGTGAGTAACACAATCGCTCCCATCGCTTGTCCCTGCTTGCCCCGCATGGTCGCGATGGTGATGTTCGCATTCTCCGGCTGACTGAGAACGGTGGCTGAAAATGGAAAAAACTCGCCTTTTTGCAACATTCCCGCGACCGGCTCCGAATGTGCGCTGTCCAGGCAAAAGACATAGTCGTCATCATAATGGAGCCACATGCAGCCGGCATTGAATTGCTGCGCAATACGCGTCAGCATCGCACCAATTAAATGCGCCGAGCGACGCGGAGCGGACAGCATTGTCAGACGTTGGGTGTTCAGACAAGCAACCGGAACGTCTGCAACGCTTCTGCCGTCGCTTAAAACAACGACCCTGTCAGACAAGCCTAACAATTCTTCAAAATCGGAACTGATGACCAAAATGGCTGTCCCTTCATCCGAAAGCTCACGCAACGCTTTGTAGATCGTAGAACGGGTTTCAATATCGACGCCCCGCGTTGGTTCATCCAAAATCAGCAGTCTTGGGCTGGCGAGCAACCAGCGCGCAATGATGATTTTTTGCTGCATGCCGCCGCTAAATTTCAAAATATTGGCATCGTTCAGACGACCAAGGTTTAATCCCAGTCGGCTCACCACTTCATGGGCGCGCGCCTCCGATTTTTTGTAGTCTACCAATTGATGGTTCTGAAGACTTAGTTGAACGAGCATCAAGTTTTCCCGCACTGAAAAGTCCGGTATCAACCCCTGCGTTCTTCTGTCTTCGCCTATAAAACCGATACCGGAGCGAATGGAATCCAATGGGGAGCGGGGCGAAAACGCCTCGCTCGCAAACTTGATAGACCCACGCTCAACAGCACGTAGCCCAAAGATCGCCTCGACTGTTTCTGTTCGCCCTGCCCCAACCAACCCGCCAAGCCCAACAATTTCTCCGGCTGCGATGTCAAACGACACATCTTTGACCATTGGCCCTGCGGATAATCCTTCTACCTGTAAGATTTTTCTTGTTGTTCTGATGGGCCGGGTTTCATGATGCGCATAAATATTGGAAAGTTCCCGCCCAACCATCAGGCGGATAAGCTCATTGGCATCAATACTATCCGTCCTGATCCCACCGACGACGGTCGCACCTTCGCGTAAAACCGTCAGGCGGTCCGTTGCGGCAAAAATTTCCTCCATGCGATGGGTCACAAGAACAAGACTATGGCCCCGCTCAGCGAGCTTTCGCGTGAGTTCGAGCAACTTGTCACATTCGTAAGGTGACAATGAAGTCGTCGGCTCATCGAGGAATATAACTTTGGAATTGAGTGCTAAGACTTTTAAGATCTCAACAAGCTGCCGATTGGCCATTGAAAGACGGCCAACCTCGTCGTCCAAGCTGAAACCAACTGAGATCTGTAACTCGTCGATTAATGCTATCGCCTGACGACGATTGTTAGCCCAGTTTAGTCGTCCCGGCTTTGCGAATTCGGGCAGGAAAATATTTTCGAGTACCGATAAGTGAGGTGCCAGACTGGTTTCTTGCGTGACCATGCTGACACCCGCAGCGATCGCATCGCGTGGCGAGGAGAAATGAACCTCACGCCCATCAACCGTCAAACTGCCACTATCGATGCGATGCATTCCCGCAATCGCTCGCATCAATGTGCTTTTGCCGGCTCCATTTGCACCCACTATAGCGTGCACTTCGCGGTGATTGAGCGAGAAATCAACGCCTTTCAGTGCTCTCATTGAGCCAAACCGCTTTTCGATTCCCTGTGCGGTAAGCAGCAACGCAGGCTCCGTGTCATTCCGATCCAAGCGGAATCCTCCCAATTTAACTCCATCCTCGATTTTTATGATAGCGCTATCTTTTCCGATATGGCAAGCATGTGTTTGTCGACGGATTGACTTTAACAGCTTTGGAGGAGGCACGAATGAACCAGGAAGAATACGTGTTTGAGTTTGTTGATGCACATCATCACTTGTGGGATCTTAAGCGACTATATTACGCTTGGCTGACCGACAAACCATTCATCGGCCATCCCTCAGGGGATTACAGCAAGATCATGAAAAACTATCTTGTTGGTGACCTTCGTCGGGAAGCCCAGGCGGTCAATCTGATTAAGTCTGTACACATTGAAACTGCGGATGGCGAGACTGACCCGGTTCGTGAAACGCAATGGCTGCAAGAAGTTGCCGATGAAAAAGGCATGCCAAATGGCATTATTGCGCGCTGTGATCTTGCGAGCGAAGATGCCGCGAGCGAACTTGACCGGCATCAACAATTCGGTAATTTCCGTGGTGTGCGAATGCTTTCGTTTATGGGGCTTGATTTCCTGGATGCTGTCGAATTTCGACAAGGTTTCAAGGAGTTGGCAAAGCGGGATCTCGTTTACGACATGGATGCGGACTGGCAACAAATGCACAAGGCTTATGCCTTGGCAAAAGACTTTCCTTCCACGCGCATCATCTTAGGCCATTGTGGCTTCCCCAAAGAGCGGAACGTTCCCTACTTTCATCACTGGCGCAAAGCGATTGCCCAACTCGCGCAAGCACCCAATGTGGCATGCAAACTATCCGGACTGGCAATGGTCGATCACAATTGGACAGTCGAAACAATTCGGCCCTGGATAGAAACCTGCATCGAACATTTCGGCGTTGATCGCTGCATGTTTGGCACAAATTGGCCCTTGGACGGTCTTCACAGTGAATATGCAACCGTCGTCAATGCTTATCGTGAAATTGTCGACGACTACAGCGTCCCTGAGAAACGCCAATTATTCCGCCTCAGCGCTGAAAACTGGTATTGCATCTAGGCAATTGATCAGGCCGTTCCACGCCGAATAAGCTGGTGGTCAAGAACGATGGTTCTTTTCTCGCTCTTGGCCCCGTCCAATCGACTGAGCAGCATATGGGCTGCGCGTTCACCCATCGCATCGGGTTGGATGCGCACAGTCGTCAAGGCTGGAGAAACAAACGATGCGAGATCGAAATCGCCAAAACCGCAGATGGCCAACTGATCGGGCACGCGAATTCCACGTCTGTTGCATTCCAGCAATGCGGCAAGCGCTAAGCTATCGGCGGAAAAAAAGATCGCGTCTGTCAAGGGTTGCTGCCGCAACACTTCATCCATTCCGATTACTCCATCTTGGGTATTCATCGGCATCGTCAGCTCTACTCTGCAGGCTGGCGACAAACCCGCGGCTGCAATCGCCTCTGCAAGTCCCTCGAATCGTGCGGATGCTCGAGGGTCTTGGGTAGCCCCACCGCCAACAAAAGCTATTCTCTTTGCCCCACGCGCCACGAATAGATCCCCGACTGCGCGCCCTGCCGCAATATTCGAAAATCCAGTAGCCATATCAATGGCTTCCCTGTCAGTATCCCAGGTCTCGACAATCGGCAAACTGCTCGCTCGTAGCAACTCTTCTGCAACAGGTGTGTGGTTGTTTCCTGTGAGGATGAACCCCAGTGGGCGTCGTTCTAACAATGTGCGAATGATATTTTCTTCCCGCAGGGCCGAATATTCGCTGTTGCCGATGATCACGGATATGCCGCGTTTCTCCATAACATCAATGATGCTTTTCACCTCTGCAGCAAAAGCAGAACTGGATAATGTCGGAATGACAACCGCGACGACGCGACTGCTGTTAGACGCCAGATTGCGTGCAGCCTCGTTAGGAATATAGTTCAATTCACGGATGATCTGCTGGACGTGCAGACGTGTTTTCTCCGCGACTAGCTCTGGTCTGCCGATCACCCGAGAAACCGTCTGCGGAGAGACGCCCGCCTTATCGGCCACATCCGACATGGTCACGACCGGCAGGTTCAAAGAAATATTTCGAGATCGCTTCGTCCGCATTGACACCTTCGTATGTTAACGCTAACTGTATCGCAAAATGATAGCGCTAGCACAACCCGCAAATGAGACGGGAAGCCTAGTTTAAGATTCATTTTTGGGAGGAGAAACCAGGATGATTACCCGACGGAATTTTGCGGCGTTGGCCTTATGCGTCACCGCCAGCCTTTTGAACAATAGTTCTTACGCGCGTGCAAGCGATAAGCAACTCGTTTATCTGTCTGCAGGCATTGAAGCCCCTTTCTGGCGTTATGTCTCAAAGGGCGCCGAAGCGGCTGCTGCTGACCACAAATATAAGTTCACCGTCCTCGACTCCCGCAACAATGCACAAAGCCAGCTGCAAAATGCCCAGGACGCGATCGTAAAGGGTGCCACAGGCATCGTTTTATCGCCGACTGATTCCTCGACGGCTCCAGCAGTGCTCGATCTCGCAATGCGAGCAGGCATTCCCTTGAGCTTCGCGGGTATTGGCACGACATCTGGCGACTATACAACATTTGTCACCTCAGATGATGAGGCGGGGGCATACGCCGTCGGACAGGAAATGGCTAAAGCGCTTGCGACCAAAGGCTGGAATAGCGCGGAAATCGGGCTTATCCAGATTTCTCAGGCTCGCCAGAACGGCGTCAAACGAACAAATGGTTTTGTGAAAGCCGTTACCGATGCGGGGCACAAGATTGTCGCGCGCAATGAAATGCAACTCTACACCGCCGATGAGACCTATCGTTTTGTTCAAGATATGCTCACAGCGCATCCAGGTCTGCGTGGCATATTTGTGCAAACCGATACGCCAACTCTTGGCGCTGTGCGCGCCGTCGCCTCAATGCGTCGCACCTCTGATACTCTCGTTGCAGCCTTTGACGGAACTCCCGAATTTGTTCCGCTCATTAAGGACGGCGCTATTCTGGCAAGCGGAATGCAACAGCCATATCTCATGGGAAAACAGGCGGCAGAATCGGTGATTGCGAAGATCGACGGGCAGTCGCCTGCAAAGGAGCAAGTGCTTCCCATTCTGATTGTAACCGCCGAAAACATTGATGAGCAACTTCCCGTCCTGCGGGAAAATGTCTTCGCCAACGAGCTCAAATAGTTCGCTTTGTGAAGTTCAAGTGGAAAATTTCGACCCGGGAGGAACCGCCCGAGTCAGTTACTTCTCGGGTGCAAAATGATAGCGCTACCATTTTCGTGTTAAACGTAAGGGCATGTAATGCGATTGAGTGAAAAAAACTACTTCGAAGACATTGAAAATGATTATTTCTATGAGACCCCCGCCATCACCATGGGCGAGCATCATATCCTGACCTTTGCCGGACTAACGGGTGACTTCACGCCCGTACATGTTGATGAAGAGTTTGCCCGGGAAATGGGGTTTCGGGGCCGCCTTGCCCATGGTTTGCTTGGCCTTTCGATGATCGACGCGCTCAAGAACCGTTGCCTTGTCCAATTTCATGTCGTTGCGGCACTGAACTGGAACTGGCGGTTTACCGGCCCCCTCTTCATCGGCGATCAGCTGAAGGCCCATTTACGCATTACTGACAAGCGCCTGACCAGCAAGGGTAATCGCGGGATTATCACGCTCGATATCCGCGCAACAAACCAGCAAAACGAGACCGTTCAGGAAGGAACCAACCAAATCATGGTCCTTTGCCGTCCAAGCAAATGACCTGAACGGACATACTCAACTAAACTTTCATGATAGCCTTGGAGATAAAAATTGGGAATTCTATCGGGATATAAAGTCATCGACTGTTCAATCGCGATGGCCGGTCCATTTGCAACACAGCGGCTTGGCGATCTCGGAGCGGATGTCATCAAGGTGGAGCCGGTGACCGGGGAATGGCAGCGCCACGTTTCTGCTGGGGGAGCCTCTGGCAACAAGATCAATGTGTCATTTCTCTCTCTCAATCGGAACAAACGGTCTTTGGCAATCGATCTTAAAAGCGACGAGGGCAAAGCGGTATTACTTGACCTGATCAAAGATGCGGATGTCTTCTTGCAAAATTACAGGCCAGGAGTAGCAAAGCGACTAGGCGTTGACTACGAAGCGCTTTCCAAGATCAATCCAGGTTTGGTCTACGTTTCCATGTCAGGTTACGGAGAGGAAGGGCCCTATGTAGACCGGCCAGGGCAAGACCTGGTCTTGCAGGGGCTGTCGGGTGCCATGTTATCGGCAGGGCGGGCCAATGAAGCTCCCAATGCAGCTGGACAATACCTCGTTGATGCCGTTACGGCTTATACAGCCTTTGAGGGTGCACTGGCGGCCCTGCTCCACAAGGAGCGGACTGGCGAAGGTCAGTTGGTGCAGGTTAACATGCTTGATGCCATCGTCACGCTTCAGATGCAGGAACTTTCCGTATTCACGGTTGGTGGCCGTCCGCAGCAGCGATCAGCCGAACCACATGCGCATGTTTATATCCGGGCGCCTTACGGGGCTTTCGCAACGTCCGACAGTTTTATCATCATTGCATTTCCGCCTTTGGCGAAATTCGGCCAAGTGATCGGAGAAGATAGCTTTTTGACGATGAATGACGAAGATGACAGTTGGAAATACCGAGATGAAATCTTCGCAAGAACACGACAGCGTCTGAAACTGAAAACCACCGATGAATGGATGCGCCTTCTGCGCGAAGCCGATATCTGGTGCGGCCCGGTTTATGGTTATGAAGACCTGCTTGACGATCCACAGATTGCTCATAACGGAACCTTTGTAGAATATGACCACCCGACGGAAGGGCATATCAAAGCGCCGGGATTTCCAATCAAATTTTCGAAAACACCGTCCAGTGTGGATCGTGGCGCGCCGATTATTGGGCAACATACCGATGAAGTTTTGCGCGAAGCCGGGTATGACGAAGCAAAAATTCAAGCTTTAAAGCAGTCTGGTATCGTTGTCGCAGGAGTATTGTGACAATGTCAGCGCCGATCATGGGCCTCACCTGGGATCACCCTCGCGGTTACGATGCTCTCGCGGCAGCGGCAAGGTATAGTGCAGCCAGTATCGAGATTGACTGGCAAAAACAACCTTTGGAAGGTTTTGAATCGTCGCCTATAGCAGACCTATGTTCCCGCTACGATCTGGTGGTACTCGACCACCCGCACCTGGGCGAAGCCGTCGACTGCAACTGCCTATTCTCTCTTGAGGAGATTTTCGAGCCTTCCGAGCTTGCAAAACTTCTTGGGACAAGCATCGGCCCGTCGGCCCGCAGCTACGCAATGAATGGCAATCACTGGGCCATTCCGCTTGACGCAGCGACGCAGGTCAGCGCCTGGCGCAGCGATCTGATCGAACCAGACTCCGTAGGGCTTTGCTGGAATGACGTCAGTAACCTATCTGCAGATACGGGAAAGGTCGCCCTTTCTTTAGCCGGCCCTCATGCACTGCTGAGCTACTTTTCTATTCTCGCTTCTATGGGAAAACCGGCTGATCCGGATTGCGAAGTGCTTATCGATGAACAAGGAGGAAGAGATGCTTATGAGTTGATGATGGAGTTGGCGCAGCGAGCTCCCCGCAACACAATACATCTCAATCCGATAGGCATTCTCGAACATATGTCTATAAACTCCGACATAGTGATGTGTCCGTTGATCTATGGCTATGTGAACTACGCGAACAGGTCAAATGTCTTGGGGCAGAGAATCTCCTTTTCAAACGCGCCTACGTGGTCAGCGGGAGGAATGCCCGGTTCCACATTGGGAGGAACCGGTATTGCTATATCAAGGCGAAGTCCGATAACCCCGGAGCTAAAAGCTCACTTGTTATGGTTGATGAGTGAAGAGGTGCAAACAAAGTTTATTCCTCGACACCACGGACAACCATCCTCAGAAAGTGCATGGGGTGATGTTACTCTCAATCACGAATGGTCTAACTTTTACTCAAGCACATTTGACAGTGTATCTCACGCCTACGTGCGCCCGCGCTACAATGGCTACATATCCTTCCAAACGAACGGATCAGCGTATCTACGAGAGTCTGTGCTCGAACGAAGGTCATGGCGAGATGTATCAAACGGGTTACAGGCACTCTATCGCGCGAGCTTAAGCCCTTAACGACAAAAGCTACCACTCAATCGACCGTAGCGGGCAAGGCACTGGGCTGCAATCAGCCGCCCGGTCTTGTTGTTTTCACGAATTCAATCATCCTGGGGAGGAGTTACTATGAGCGTCACGCAAATTGAGCGCATCAACACCCGCAAAATAGATAAAGGCTTGGACGAAGCGAAAAAATCTTCCGAGGTTCGCAGGGCTGTTACGTCGGCTCTAATCGGCACAGCCTTAGAATGGTATGACTTTTACATCTTTGCTACAGCGGCAGCATTGATTTTTAACCGCATTTTCTTTCCGGATTTGTCACCCCTTGCAGGCACGCTTGCAGCATTCGGGACCTATGCCGTTGGCTTTTTTGCCCGCCCGTTGGGCGGAATTATCTTTGGTCGTATTGGCGATCTTCATGGGCGCAAGATAGTCCTTGTCGTTACGCTCATCATGATGGGTTTCGGCACTATGCTCATAGGTTTGCTACCAACTTATGCATCTATTGGGATCGCAGCACCTGCACTTCTAATTGGCTTGCGCATTATTCAAGGTTTAGCCGCGGGCGCCGAGTTTAGTGGCGCGGTCACGCTCGCCGCAGAGTATGCGCCAGTTAATAAACGCGGTCTTTATGCAAGTTTACCTACGCTCGGCGTATGTCTCGGAACATTGTTGTCGGCAGGCGCATTCTTTGCAGTAAGTAACTCCATGTCCGATGAAGCCTTCATGAGTTACGGCTGGAGAATTCCGTTTCTGCTGAGCATTTTTGCTGTCATCGCCGGCATTTTTGTGCGGTTGAAAGTCAATGAATCTCCGACATTCCATAAGCTTAAGGAAGAGGGAAAGACATCCGACGCGCCTATCCGCGATATGATCGAGGACTCTGGGCCGCGCTTCTGGATGGCCTTCGCTGCACGCTTCGCAGAAAATGTCTCAGGCTATCTTTTTCAGGTTTGGACATTGTCCTACATCACGTCTCAATTGCTGATTGATCGCAACATAGGTTTGACGGGTGTATTAATTGGTGCAGCATGCGGAATAATCACAATTCCACTCCTTGGTTTTGTTTCCGATCGCATAGGTCGAAAGCCAGTTTACCTCTTTGGCGCCGCGCTGTTCACGTTTGGGATTTATCCGTATTTCTGGCTGCTTAACACCCAAAACCCAACGATCATCGTCTGCACAATCGCATTTTCTATCGCAATTTCAAACTACTCGATGCTGTCTGTTCAAGGCGCGTTCTTCAACGAATTGTTTGGTGCACGCACGCGCTTCACAGCAATTTCTATCGTTAGAGAAGTCTCTGCAGTATTCGCTGGTGGAATCGCACCATTCATAGCGACTGCTTTGTTATCATGGGGAAGCGGCAGCTATATTCCTGTGGCGATCTACGCAACGATAATAGGCTTGATTACGCTCATTGGTGTGGCAATGGCTCCTGAGACCAGAGGCGCGGACCTGAACCGACTTTAGCTGCAACTATCAGCATATCGCTGCGAGGATGCACCTAGGTCTGCCATTCACGAAAAACTGGCACTTAAGGGATTAAAGCCTCTTTTGCATCACGCAGTATCAGTCTGTTCCCCAAACGATAGTTCCTCGGCCCGTTCCGCACGGCCGAGGAATACGTCTCAGATCTTCGGCCGCACCTTTTCGTCTTGTCGAACCTGTCCGCTCACGTACGCCTTCTCGCTGCAAGAATGTCGGAAAACCGCTTGAGACCCTGCCGCTCGGTCGCGGCAAGGAACTCCTTCGCCGAAGGAACGGTCTTGCGCAAGTTCTGTCGCGCCCGCTGGATGCTGGCAACCAGCGCCTCGGGAGCGACGGTATAAAGCCGGATTAGGAACTCGTCCGGCGAGATGCTGGTGTTTGCGATCATCGGCATGCAGCTTCTCGGTCAGGCGGCGGCCGATCTGGTTGAGCACGAGGCGGATCTGGTTGAGCACGAGGCGGATCAGTGGCTTGGTGCGCGAGATGTCGGAGGGCGGTACAACGAGGTAGAGGGTGGCGGGACGCGGATCGGCGACGAGATCGGCAATCCGCCAGTCGCAGCCCGCCGTAACGGATGCGACCACCGGATCGCGGTAGAGGCCGAGGAATGACATGGCTGTGGACAGTACGCCAGACCGCTCATTGTCGGACTTGTTGAGCAGCTCGCGTGCGGTGGACGCGACTACGGCATGAACGCCTGCTTCGCCCACATGCGCCGTTGCCATCATCGCCTTCAGCGTCGCCTCTATGGTGCGCCGGGGATCGGACAGCAAGCCCGCAACGCCACCGAGCGTTTTGTAGGCCTCGGCGTAGAGGACATGCAGGATGGTGCCGGCCAGCAGTGAATGGCTGGTTTTTTCCCAGTGATTGCGCTTGTCGAGCGAGCCTTCAGGATCGACCAGCACGTCGGCGACGTTCTGGACGTCGCGCACTTCCCACTCGCCGCGCCGAACCTCCAACAATGGATTGTATGCGGCGGAGTTCGCGTTTGTCGGATCAAACAGTAGGACGCGGCCATGCTTGGCACGGAAGCCTGCGGTGATCTGCCAGTTCTCGCCCTTGATGTCGTGGACGATCGCCGAGCCCGGCCAAGTCAGGAGCGTCGGCACGACGAGACCCGACACCCTTGCCGCTTCGGGTTGGCGCGAAACAATGGATGTGCTCCGGCCCGTCGTGACGCAGATATTTACGCTCCAGTTTACCGAGAACGACGCCGTCTGCACCGAGCAGCCCCGCCGCTTTCTCCTCCCGAGGCTCGGCCCAGCGTGCCGAACCATGTGTCTCTGCGCGCTTGATCTCTCTCGCGCGCCAGACCGACATACCGATCGCGACCGCAATCGCGATGAAGCCCCCGGACGCGGCGATGACGGCGCCATGGTTGAAGATCTCCGGCGCATAGGCGTCGTAAGAATATCACCACCAGAAGAAGGACGGGGGCAGGAGAAGGGTAAGCCTAGCACGGTGAACCAGGGGGCCCGAGCTGTGCCTGAAACCCAAGCCTCCATGCGACATATTCAGTCGCGCCCCAGGTGGTGGCGAGCTCAATCAGAAGGACGGTGAGGATCTGGCCCCATAGGATCTTCGTCGCGGTCGCGGTCATAGAACACCTCCGCAAAAGCGAAATGTCGATCGAACAGGCAATTTTCTGAAAATCAATAGTATCTTCAATGACTTCGTAGTGTAGCGAAGAATTTGGCTGAAAAGACGGTTTCAGTCTCTCTGCCTCGGTGATGATCATGCGTCCGGTGTGGGGGTCGACTCGCGCCGACGATCACGCGCGGTTCGCGTTCTCCCCGTCATCCTTACCGGATCGACAGTCGGTGACATTTATTCACAAAATCATCCAATGGTGATAGATATTCGCGAAGGGTAATGGTTTTGCGCAGCCGAGGCATGACCCGGTGATCGGTTTTCGCGAGGATGACGATGGGTGAATGGCTGACGCAGACGGTGACGGAGTTTCACGGGCGAGCACTACCGGAGCGGGGAACCCCTGCCGGCTATGCCGCGCTGATAGCGCGTTACGACCTTGTCGTCCCGCTGCCGGCCCGTGTCGCCGCCATCGCCGAACGCCATCATCCCACCTCTTCCGAAAGCTGGCTCATGCTGACGCCGCGGCACCGCCCGGAACCGGCTCTTGCGGAGCAACTCGGTTTCGCGTTTCGATATGAGGGTATCGATCTCCAGGTGCTGCGCTTCCTGTTCGATGCTGTCGCTCCGGCGGAGATCGAGACGATCGTGCGTGCGACGCCCACCGGCGCTTTCGCACGGCGTCTGTGGTTCCTTTATGAATGGCTGACGGGCCGCCAGCTCGATCTACCCGATCCGGGCAAGGTGCGACTGGTTTCGGTCCTCGACCCGGATCGGCAATATGCGCTAACGAACGGCGATCCCTCACCCCGGCACAAGGTCTCCAACAACCTGCCGGGAACGCCCGCCTTCTGTCCGCTCGTCCGCAAGACACCGGACCTCCTCGCCTATAGTGAGAAGTCGCTAGGCGACCGGGCGCGCGAGGCCATGGGCCGCGTCCGTCCCGATCTGGTGGCGCGGGCGGCGGCCTTCATCCTGCTCAACGACTCCAAGTCCTCGTTTGCGATCGAAGGGGAGCGGCCCTCGGGGCAGCGCGCGGCGCGCTGGGGGCAAGCAATCGCCCAAGCCGGAGCTAGGCCGTTGAGCCTTGCCGAACTCGACCGCCTGCAACGCGTCGTCATCGGCGACGCCCGCTTCGTCCGTCTCGGCCTGCGCAACGAAGGCAGCTTCGTCGGCGTCCACGACCGCGAGACCAACATGCCTGTTCCCGATCATGTCAGCGCCCGGCACGAGGATCTTCAAAGCCTGGTCGGCGGACTGATCGCGTTTGCCGATCGCGCGGCGCGCGGCGCGATGGACCCGGTCGTAGCCGCCGCCTGCCTTGCCTTCGGTTTCGTCTACGTCCACCCTTATGTCGATGGCAATGGTCGCCTGCATCGTTGGCTCATCCATCATGCGCTCGCGACGGCCGCTTATAGTCCGCCCGGACTGGTTTTTCCTGTCAGCGCCGCAATCCTGCGCAATATCGACCGCTACCGGGCGGTGCTGGAGTCTTGGTCGGCGGCGCTGCTGCCGTTCATCGAATGGCGCCCCACCGCATCGGGCAACGTGGACGTCCTAAACGACACGGCGACTTTCTATCGCTACTTCGACGCCACGGCGCATGCGGCTTTTCTCTATGCTTGCGTCGAACAGACGGTCGAATTCGATCTGCCGCAGGAGGTTCACTTTCTCCAGGCGTTCGACACCTTCTCGGAGAGTGTCCAGCAAATCCTGGACATGCCGACAGCGCAAGTCGAGTTGCTGCATAAGTTCCTGGACCAGAACGACGGACGACTGTCCCAGCGCGCACGCACGAAGGAGTTCGCAGCGCTGGACGATGCCGAGGTTGAGCGGATAGAGGCGAACTATGCACAGGCGTTCGATCGTGATCGTGTCTGACGCTCGACGGGACGTCCAGATATGGTCGTTGTCAGAGGCTAAGTCCAAGTTCGCGCTTGCGTCCGAG
The DNA here is from genome assembly GCA_018798825.1 of Ochrobactrum sp. BTU1. NCBI lineage: Bacteria > Pseudomonadati > Pseudomonadota > Alphaproteobacteria > Hyphomicrobiales > Brucellaceae > Ochrobactrum > Ochrobactrum sp. BTU1. The sequence continues at coordinate 785,827 of CP076357.1, forward strand.
ACCCCATTCGATACCGCCGCCCTCCTTCATGACTCCGGGGACGTACCGGCCAAGCCTTTGCTCGATCTCACTCGCCCTGGGGACGAGCTGGAAGCCGAGCCCGTCATCGATCATTGCGAAACGGCCGGAGGCAAGGACCAATTGACGGCGATAGGTGCCTTCGACCTTTACGCAGGCCGCTGCCTTGACGTGCCGCTGCCCTGTCTCGGCCGAGAGCTGCCCACCACTGCGTCCAATTCTCGCTGACGCAGCGTCCTGATAAGACCGGGTTGCAGGAGAGTGCGCTGGCCCGCGCGACGGGCGAGCCCCTCGCTCACCAGATGTTCGGTCCGCGCCTGCATGGCATCGCTCATCTCATGGCCAAAGCCGCCCCTCGACAGCGACATGTGCTCACGCTCGACAAGGCGATGGTCGAGCCAGCTAGCGCCGGGTGCGGAGATCTGTTCCTTCCGAGCGCGTTGCCAGCACGAGCGTCGGGCGCGGATCATCGGGCTGACCGAAGCGCCGGACCTCGACGATCCCGCCGTTGGGCGGCGCGTGCTCTAACGCCTCAATGCCATGAAGGCGGACGTGATGGGCTCGGCCATCGGTGCCGTCGATCACGGCATAGGCCTCGCCGGTCAGCTCGTCATGCAGGCCTCGGTCGACAAGCCGGCCGATGATCGGCGCCCCGGCCCCGCCACTGTCGATTACAAAGTCGGCTGGACCGCAATCCTGGCCTCGCTCGGTGAAAGCGCGGTGCATGGTTTTGATGATGTCGCCTCGCATCCCAAGATCGCGCAGCCGCTGCTCGGCATCGAGCTCGATCATCCATTCGCCGGGCGCGGACGACGAGGCAAGCCCCATCGTTTCCAGATGCTGGAGCCGGCCGACCATGAGGCGACCGATCTCGGGATCGTCGAGGCCGGTCCGTTCTGGCCGCAGGTCGATTAGCCCGACATGCAAGGAGCCTGCTCCGTAGCAATTCGCATCCAGCTCGACCGTACCTCTGTCGCTTGATCGTCTTGAGGCGATTGATACGGCCTTCGACCGGGCTGGTGCTCCATGAGTGGCGGATCGCTGCTTAAACGGCGCCGACATCGCGTCGAATTCCCTTCGCCAAGCTGTCCAGTTCAGTCCCCATCGAGTCGATGATCCACTGGTCCAGTGCAACTTCGTCATCACCTCGGAGAATTGCGGCCAGGCGACGAGCCAATTCACTGGCGATCTGTAGTTTTGGCGTGTTCTCGAACAGATGGTGGTGGAAGCGCTGGCTGGCCTCATCGAGCTTGTCCGGGTTCTGTCCTAGAAGCCATGTGCACGTGCGGCGCGAGGGCACGCGGTGATCAGATTTCGACAGAATGGCGGGGGGTGTACGCACAGGCCGGCCTCTATAGGAAGCTAACCAGCGGTAGAAGGTTGCCTTACCACCTCGGTACCCAAGTTTGCTGGATTTCTGCCAGCAGAACCACCTCCTCATGCGTCCCTCTTGCCAACGCCGCTCAAGATGGTTTCGAAACGGTTCCATGCAGGAGCGTTCGGCGGGTGGTCGCCGGTGCTCCGATTCGCCACCGGCGGCAAGCCAGCGTTCAATCGTTCTAATGCCCATACCTAATTTTGGGGCTATTTGCCGGGGAGATAACCCGGCTTGCCGTAGGCCAGAGATTTCAACGTAACATTCGTGACGCTCGTCTCGTCGTTGCTGTCGTAGGTTCACATTCGAGACACGCTCAACTAATTCCTTTTCGGTGTCTTTCTCGCCATCCAATTCGGCAATCCAGGCGCTCGCGGCTGTACGAACGGCCTTGCGATGGCGCCCTAGGACAAAACGGAGCGCGTCACCAATATTATTGAGGAGATGCCAGCGATCAGCAATCTGTGTAGCTTCCGGTGCGCCTCGCCGCCCCCCCCTCGGCGTAAAGCCCGGCGCGGTCTCGGGCGATGATCTCGATACCGGGATGGCGCTTGAGCCAGGCGGCTACCGAGGCTGCGTTACGATCCGGTAGGAGATCTAAGACGCGTCCGCGCCCTAGACCACAAATGATTGTGCCGTAACGTTGCCCCTTACGCCATGCCCAGTCATCGATACCAATGACCCGTGGCGATTGCGCCGGCTCAAATTCCGCCGCCTTAATCATGCGCAAAAGCGTGTCGCCGCTTACGGGCATGGCGAGCTTGTGCGAAAGGCGGGAACCCGGTTCGCCTCCAGTGGCAAACCCAATGGCCAACTGGCTCTGTCCGCATCTTGTCGTACGGCGGGCTCCTGGACGAACAAAATCGGGTAGCCTTTCGGTGAATATCTGCTGCGCACATTCCGAGTTGCTGCAACGTAATCTCCTGGTACCAAGATGGACTTGAACAACTCGCCCATGCCAGGGCAAGTCTGCAAACCGTCGAGAATAACGGCTATGGAGGCGTTTGCTGCTATGGCCGCAAGCTGGGCAAGCCGAACTTTCCACATTGGATCGGGCGATAAGCACCACCTTGCTCGCCTCAGGTCGAATCTGAACGATGGTCAGCGTCTGCGCGAACTTGTTGGCGGCGGGCAGTATGCCTACCGAGGGCGCCTTGTCAGCCAGTGGCACGAGTGCCGCCGCCTTGTCCGCTGGACTCTTCGCTGCATAAGACTGGAAAAGCGTCAGGTCGGGATGACGGGCGCGCATTTCATCGCCTTGCTCGAACCAGTGGATCGAGCCGTGCAGCTTGTAGAAATGCAGAAACTTGTCGAAACGGCGGACACGTCCTTCCGCCACCTCGCCGGGATAATAGATGTCGAGCCCATAGACGGGCGGATCGAAGCGCGCCCCGTGAACCCATCGAAGTACTGGACGCCCAGAAGTTCCAGCGCCTGTTCGAATAGGGTGTCGTGGTTCAAGGTGAAAAGATGGGTTCGGCCGAGATTGCTGTCGCGGGCAACCAGTTTTGAGAGAAACCCCAATTGGGGTGCGATCCCCTTTGCCGAAGTCGCGGACGTGGTGTCTGGCAGTGATAGCGCACATTCCGAGAAGATGGCGATCCGCAGGCGGCGAACGAACCAAGCCAAGTCGGCGTTATTTGAGGCAGGCGTTTCTGGCCAAGTGACAGCAGAAAATGGTGCACCAGCAGATTCGGCGACGACCAAGGCGTTGGCGAAGAAGGACAGCCATGCCTCAAAACCTATTGGAGCACCAAGAAAGTCCGCAAACGCCACTGCATTCTAGCGCGATTCTATGATGGGCGCGATAGAGGGCGGGAGGTCGGGCAGCGCTTCAATGGTTGCGAGAACGTACTTCTCCAGATTGGCCATGGTCTTGCCGCACGTTCCTGAGAATAGTTAGAGTTGCCGCACCGTTGGTTACGTCGATGGTATGCAAGCAGATTTCAATTCATCGTTTTAGAATCAAAAAGCCCGGCGACAGTTTGCCACCGGGCTTTGAGTGTTTAGAGCGCGTTTCGATCTGATCGCGCTCTAATTTTCTGTTTTAACGCGCATCGTTGCCCGAAAGCCGTTTCACACCTTTCGGGATGCGCTCTAGATCAGGCCTTCTTCTTTAAGAGCCTTCTGTACGGCAGGACGCGCCATGACGCGTTCGCGCAGAGCAAGAGCCTTCGGATAGGCGCTAAGATCGACCTTCAACATAAGGCCCCAACCGATGATGACGGATACATAGGCATCGGGTTGGGTAAAATCGGCCCCAAGCCAGAAGTCGTGGTCGCTTGAAAGCATCGCTTCAAGCTGACCCATGCGACGATTGATGGAGGCAATCACCGTGGTCTTTGCTTCCTCCGTCAAATTGGGCGCGAACAGACCGCCGAACGCTGTATGCAGATCACCGCAGAAGCCGAGTGCTTCCTGCAAACGAGCACGTTCAATCGTGCCATAGGCAGGCTTGAAGGCTGCAACATCTGAATGATCGCCGATATACTGCAGAATTGCTGCGTTCTGCGTAATCACGACACCGGGCTCAACCTCGATAGCAGGTACTGCACCACGCGGATTGATTTTCAGGTAGTCGGCACCACTCGCTGTTTTCTTTTCCTTGAGATCGACCACTTCCAGTTCATAGGAAAAGCCTGCTTCGCTAAGCACGATGTGGGGTGCTAATGAACATGCGCCGGGTTTGTAATAGAGCTTCATCACAGTCTCCGTTGAGATGGTTTCGCTTGGGCTTCTATCAGTTTGCTACGGGGCGACAAAATTCTTTGCTATCACGATATTGGGATATGGATTTGCTGGTGTCGTGGCTTTGTTGGATGACTTTGCCCTTTAGCCTTCTTCATCATCTATCAGAAACGGCAAAAGCCCGGCTGCATTTGCGCCGGGTTGTTTGATTTGCTTTATGTTTTGGAGATTTGGTTGCGGGGGCAGGATTTGAACCTGCGGCCTTCAGGTTATGAGCCTGACGAGCTACCGGGCTGCTCCACCCCGCGCCAGGGTGTTTATTATGAACCGGTTGGGTATTTTTTCGCGGTTGCCGCGTTGAGTGTCTGTTTTGTATTGATTTGAGAAGATGGAATTATTTGTGTGCTTAGCAGACCTGGCAGCGACCTACTCTCCCGTGTCTTAAGACAAAGTACCATTGGCGCTGGAGCGTTTCACGGCCGAGTTCGGAATGGGATCGGGTGCAGCCGCTCCGCCATAACCACCAGGTCGGCGAAGAACACAAATATGAGAAGCTGTTGTCTTTCGTGCTTTTATCATCATCAAGCTTTGCTTGATGGATATTGTAAATGGGAGTGATCAAGTCGATCGAGCTATTAGTACCGGTAAGCTACATGCGTTGCCGCACTTCCACACCCGGCCTATCAACGTGGTAGTCTTCCACGGCTCTGATAGGGAATACTCGTTTTTAGGTGGGTTTCCCGCTTAGATGCCTTCAGCGGTTATCCCGTCCGTATATAGCTACCCTGCTATGCCGTTGGCACGACAACAGGTCCACCAGAGATACGTCCATCCCGGTCCTCTCGTACTAGGGACAGATCCTATCAATATTCCTACACCCACGGCAGATAGGGACCGAACTGTCTCACGACGTTCTGAACCCAACTCACGTACCGCTTTAAATGGCGAACAGCCATACCCTTGGGACCTGCTCCAGCCCCAGGATGCGATGAGTCGACATCGAGGTGCCAAACAACCCCGTCGATATGGACTCTTGGGGGTCATCAGCCTGTTATCCCCGGCGTACCTTTTATCCGTTGAGCGATGGCCCTTCCACGCGGGACCACCGGATCACTATGACCGACTTTCGTCTCTGCTCGACTTGTCAGTCTTGCAGTCAGGCAGGCTTATGCCATTGCACTCGACGAACGATTTCCGACCGTTCTGAGCCTACCATCGCGCGCCTCCGTTACTCTTTAGGAGGCGACCGCCCCAGTCAAACTACCCACCATACACGGTCCTGGACCCGGATAACGGGCCGCAGTTAGACATCCATATAGATAAGGGTGGTATTTCAAGGATGACTCCACAATGGCTGGCGCCACTGCTTCAAAGTCTACCACCTATCCTACACATGTCGACACGAATGCCAGTGTAAAGCTATAGTAAAGGTGCACGGGTCTTTCCGTCTAACCGCAGGAACCCCGCATCTTCACGGGGAATTCAATTTCACTGAGTCTGCGTTGGAGACAGCGGGGAAGTCGTTACGCCATTCGTGCAGGTCGGAACTTACCCGACAAGGAATTTCGCTACCTTAGGACCGTTATAGTTACGGCCGCCGTTTACTGGGGCTTCAATTCAATGCTTGCACATCTCCTCTTAACCTTCCAGCACCGGGCAGGCGTCAGACCCTATACGTCGTCTTGCGACTTCGCAGAGCCCTGTGTTTTTGGTAAACAGTCGCTACCCCCTGGTCTGTGCCACCCTCATCTAGTTGCCTAAACAAGGGTCACGCTTCTTCCGAAGTTACGCGTGCATTTTGCCGAGTTCCTTCAACGCAGTTCTCTCAAGCGCCTTGGTATTCTCTACCAGTCCACCAGTGTCGGTTTAGGGTACGGTCTATATGCAGGAGCTATTTCCTGGAACCGCTTCGCTGCACATTCAATCCAATAAGAATGTACAACACACGCAATCCGTCACTACCTGCAGGCCCACGAATATTAACGTGGTTCCCATCGACTACGCCTTTCGGCCTCGCCTTAGGGGCCGGCTAACCCTGCTCAGATTAACTTTAAGCAGGAACCCTTGGACTTTCGGCGAGGGAGTCTCTCACTCCCTTTATCGTTACTCATGTCAGCATTCTCACTTCCGATACCTCCAGGATGTCTCACGACTGTCCCTTCACAGGCTTACGGAACGCTCCGCTACCACGCACATACGTGCATCCACAGCTTCGGTGTATGGCTTTAGCCCCGGTACATTTTCGGCGCAAAGACCCTTATTTAGACCAGTGAGCTGTTACGCTTTCTTTAAATGATGGCTGCTTCTAAGCCAACATCCTGGTTGTTTTGGGATCCTCACATCCTTTCCCACTTAGCCATAACTTAGGGACCTTAGATGGTGGTCAGGGTTGTTGCCCTCTTCACGACGGACGTTAGCACCCGCCGTGTGTCTGCCCAGTAGTACTCCCCGGTATTCGGAGTTTGATTAGGATCAGTAAGACGGTGAGTCCCCATAGCCCATTCAGTGCTCTACCCCCGGGGGTATTCGCTGGACGCTCTACCTAAATAGATTTCGCGGAGAACCAGCTATCTCCAAGTTTGATTGGCCTTTC
>CP076357.1:797500-840417 GCA_018798825.1 Ochrobactrum sp. BTU1
TCTTTAATAGCGAATTCGAGATTGTCGGCAGGAGAGTGAGGACAATCCAGGATCATGCGATCGGCTTTTTTCAACTTGACCCAGACGTGCAGACTATTGTGTTGAACAGCGTGGTAAGCGCATTAGTATTATAGAGTGCCTGCGCCGTCGAATGGGTTTTTTTTATCCCACTCATTAGTGTTACTAATAGCAATGCGCCAGAGACATATTCCTCCCCTTCCTTCCCTCCGAGCTTTTGAAGCCACAGCCCGACTTGGCAGCTTCACGGCGGCTGCTGCGGAATTACACGTCACTCAATCTGCGATAAGTCAGGCCGTTCGGCAGCTCGAACAACAAGTTGGCCGCAGGCTTTTTGATCGGGTTGGCGGGATGGTCCAACTGACGCCGGAGGCTAGACGGTTCGGAAGCAGGCTAGGATCATTGCTTGATGAGCTTCTTGAGGCCACAAACGCGGTGGCAATAGAAGAAACGCCGCTCATGGTCGCCTGTGCTCGATCCCATTTAAATTACTGGCTGCTACCGCGACTTTCAGATTTCCGGAAGTTCCGGCCGGATATCAGTGTGGAGGTCGTTGGCACGGATCGGGGGGAAGGCTACGCGACCGCAGATATCGTGATTGTGACTGCGCCGGTTGCTGCTCCTCCTTTCGACGCCGAGCCGTTGTGGAAAGATCGCCTGGTGATGGTTGCGTCGCCTCAGATTGCTCAAGAGGCAATCAACGCCGGTGCCTCTTTCGGCAATATCCCGAAAATTGGCACTTTTGGTACCGACTGGAGCAGATGGTTCGCTGAAGAGCCAACTTCTGCCTCTTCGGGCACCGCTGTGAGTCTGCGACTTCGAGAAACATCGGCGGTAGTTCGTGCTGCGACCGAGGGCCTTGGTATCGCCCTGGTGAGCGAATTCCTGGCTTCGGGTGAACTTAAAGCAGGTCGTTTAGTATTGCTGAGCGAAAAGCGACTACTACGCGATCACGGTGTTTGGCTGCAGGTCCGATTGAAGACACTGAGTATGAACGCAACTGCTTTTGCGCAATGGTTGAGAGAAGAAGCACGGCTGCAATCAAGCGCATTGCCGCAACTCTGACGCAGGTTGGTTCTCTGAGGCAGGTCACATTATGCAAAAACGCCGTGAGCAGCGATTGGCCATCACGAACTCACGCAGGATGGCGAATTGTGCAGATATATGCTAACCGCCCTCCATACAACATCAGGAGTAAAGCCGTGAGCGGGACTAACGTGGAAGACGCAATCAACAATGTCTACGAATCTCTTCAGAACGACAATGCTGACATCGATCTGCATATCGCCACTCTAAAATCGGCTTTGGCGCAGGCTGGCCTAAAAGAAGTCGAGCTGGACCCCGAGAAGCTCGCTCATAACAATCGCTCGGGGCGGAAGCTGCTGCAGGCTTACTTTCGTCAGCGCGGTGTAACTGTCAAACTTCGTATGGCTTAATTGCGGACAAATTGTTTGGCAGACCTTTGACAGGTCCACGGCGGTTGCAATATTTGTGCTATCGGCTAGACGAAAGCGGAAGGGGATTTCTCACGGTGCTTTTTGGCGAGAGATCCCTTTGATCCATCTTTAAATCAACATATATTTGAAATCGTTGCCTCCAGATGAGCGAACCTGAAAAAGTGATGCTCTCCAATCAATACGAAACCTTCGCTTCGCGACCGATCGGCCGGTTGCTAAGGCATGTTTTTCATCATGTCGTGAGTGACCGGCATCATGTTCTCGTTGAGATGGTGCATAACCCAAAGCGACCCGGCAAGCGCGATTCCTACAATGATCAGGGTGAAGATCAATGCCATCATTGTCCAACCACCTTCAGATCGTGGGCTCATATGCAGAAAGTAGACCATATGGACAACGATCTGGACAGCACCAATCCCCATCACCAATATTACAGTGAGTTGTTTGCTGGTGAATACATCACCAATAACGAGCCAGAATGGGATGGCAGTCAAAATGACCGAAAGCACAAACCCGGTCATGTAGCCGCTGAAGGTTGAATGCACTTCATGCAAACCTGACGAGTGGTGATCGTGGTCTCCTGACGGTGTACTGTGCGGCTGACTTTGAACGCTCATCCGACTACTCCTACGAGATAAACAAAGGAGAACACTCCAATCCAAATGACGTCGAGGAAGTGCCAAAACATGGAAAGACACATAAGACGTCTGCGATTTTCGATTATGAGCCCGTGGCGCTGCACCTGTGCCATCAGGGTAATCAGCCAGATAATGCCGAAAGTCACATGGAGCCCATGTGTTCCGACCAACGTGAAAAACGATGAAAGAAATGCCGAGCGACCAGGTCCGGCACCTTCCCTGATGAGGTGGCTAAATTCGTAGATTTCTATGGCAAGGAATATTGCGCCGAAAACCCCGGTGATCGCCAACCAAAACAGCGTTCCTGTTTTTTCATCGCGCTGCATTTTAAGCATGGCAAAGCCGTAGGTAATTGACGAAAGAAGCAGCATTGTAGTGTTGAGCGCAACGAGATTAAGATCGAAAAGATCCGCTGGTGACGGTCCGGCTGCATAATTTCGCCCGAGCACACCGTAAGTGGCAAAGAGGACTGCAAAAATCAGGCAATCGCTCATTAAATAGAGCCAGAAACCCAGCAATGTGCTATTTTCCGGATGATGATCTTCGGCCAGATAGAATTGCGGCTTCTCGTCTTCGGGCAGATAAATGTCTGTCATTGTTATAGCCCTACCCTGCGAGAAGGTTTGAACGGGCGGCTTCCGTTTCAGCTACTGTTTCGGCAGCAATGTAGAAGTCGCGATGATAATTGAAAGTATGGCCGATTGCAGCGACCACCAAAGCAACTAACGAAACCGCGGCCAACCACCAGATGTACCAAATCAGCGCAAAGGCAAGCACCACGCTTATGGCGGCGAGCACCACGCCTGCTCCGGTGTTTCGGGGCATGTGTATTGAACGAAATCCGGTAAGGGGACGTTCATAGCCGCGATTTTTCATGTCGTACCAACTGTCATGATCGTGAACCACTGGGGTAAAGGCGAAGTTATAGTCGGGTGGAGGCGAAGATGTGGACCACTCTAGTGTTCGCCCTCCCCATGGGTCGCCGGTGAAATCGCGAAGTTGATCACGTTTGAGGTAACTGACAACGAGCTGAACGAGGAAAGATGCGATTCCAAGTGCGATCAACCCGACACCAAGTGCCGCGATAACAAACCAAATTTGCAGTGACCCATCTTCGAACTGACTGACACGGCGGGTCACGCCTTTCAGGCCAAGAATGTAGAGCGGCATAAAGGCGACGAAAAAACCGATTTGCCAGAACCAGAAGCTCATTTTTCCCCAGAACGGGTCTAGTTTGTAGCCAAAAGCCTTTGGCCACCAATACACCAGTCCTGCCATCAGACCAAAAACGACGCCGCCAATAATTACATTGTGAAAATGGGCTATAAGAAAGAGCGAGTTGTGAAGCACGAAATCCGCCGGCGGGATGGCTAGCATGACACCCGTCATGCCACCGATAACGAAGGTGAACATGAAGCCGATTGTCCATAACATCGGAACCTCAAAGCGAATTCGACCGCGGTACATTGTAAATAGCCAGTTGAACATTTTCGCCCCTGTCGGGATGGAAATGATCATCGTTGTGATACCGAAAAACGCGTTAACGGATGCGCCTGAGCCCATCGTGAAGAAGTGATGGAGCCAAACGAGATAAGAGAGGATCATGATAACGCATGTCGCATAGACCATTGAAGCATAGCCAAACAAGCGCTTGCCGCAGAAGGTCGCAACGACTTCGGAGAAAATGCCAAAAGCGGGCAGTACCAGGATGTAGACTTCCGGATGGCCCCAGATCCAGATGAGATTGATATACATCATCGGATTGCCACCAAGGTCATTTGTGAAGAAATTCGTTCCCACATAACGATCCAGGGATAGCAATGCCAGCGTAGCGGTCAAAATGGGGAACGTCGCAACAATCAAGATGTTGGTGCATAGCGATGTCCAGGTAAATATCGGCATTTTCATAAAGGACATGCCAGGTGCACGCATCTTCACTATTGTGGCGATTAGATTGATCCCGGACAGCGTTGTTCCCACGCCAGCCACTTGTAGTCCCCATATATAGTAGTCGACCCCGACATCCGGACTGTAATCAATGCCTGAGAGAGGCGGATAGGCGAGCCATCCTGTGCGTGCGAATTCGCCGACAAAAAGCGACATCATGATGATAACAGCTCCACCCGTCGTCATCCAGAATGAGAAATTGTTGAGGAAAGGAAAGGAGACGTCACGGGCACCGATCTGAAGCGGAACAACGTAATTCATGAGTCCGGTCACAAATGGCATGGCCATGAAAAAAATCATAATCACGCCGTGGGCCGTGAAGATTTGATCATAATGATGAGGGGGGAGATAGCCTTCGTATCCGTTAAAGGCGATTGCTTGCTGTATTCGCATCATGACGGCATCAGCAAACCCACGCAGCAACATGACCAGCGCCAGAATAACGTACATTATGCCAATTTTTTTGTGGTCCACACTTGTAAGCCACTCGTTCCACAAATAGCTCCACAGCCTGAAATATGTAATCAGGCTCACGATTGCTAACCCGCCAATTGCGACCACAACAAAGGTCAGTAGGAGAATAGGCTCATGATAAGGGATAGCCTCAAGTGAAAGGCGCCCGAATATCGTACTCGTAGGACTGTTACCGCCGATCATGATAGAACATTCCCGAAGTTACCGTTATCAGATCCCGGCTCCCCAAATTTGAGAGCCTAATTGTTTTAACGAGCCTGAACTTCCCAGCAATTAACCTTAACCGCAAGGCTTCTAAGGCGTGGTATGCATGTCATGACCCTGATCCTGCATAGAACCGGGTGATGTCTGAACATCCGTTGCGTCAACCGGCGTCACGTCTGTGGTATGACGATTGTCGTGTTCGAGCCGAGCCTTGTTCTGGCGACTCTCAAGACCACCCCCGCCCATTTTGTCGATATGCATCATTTCGCTCATGCACATCTGTCCGGGGCGCACACACATGTTGAGAACGGCTTCAAACAGGCCATTTTCTACGGCCCCGAAGTACCGGACAGGTTCACGACTGCTCGGCTTTTCCAGCTTAAGATACGTGTCCCGATTTAGCGGCGTACCATGTTGCTTCACGCGATTTATCCAGCTTTCGAAACCCTCAGCATCAACGCCATGGAAGACGAAACGCATATGGGAAAAACCTTCTCCGCTGAAATTTGAGGAAATACCCTCGTACTCACCGGGCCGATTGATGACAGCGTTTAACCGCGTCTGCATTCCAGGCATCGCGTAAATCATGCCAGCAAGTGCGGGAATATAAAACGAATTCATTACCGATGAAGCGGTAATCTTGAACTCGATGGGCATGTCGACCGGAGCTGCCAGCTCGTTGACAGTAGCAATGCCGTAATCGGGATAGAAGAATAGCCATTTCCAGTCGAGTGCCACAACCTCGATGGTTAGAGGTTTGGTTCCCGCCGCCACAGCGCGTCCGCTATCTATTCTGTCAAGAGACCGATAGGGATCAAGTTTGTGTGTGTTCACCCACGTGATCGCGCCTAGCGCTATAATAATCAGCAGTGGCGCGGTCCAAATCACGACTTCAAGAGCTGTTGAATGGTGCCATTCGGGATCATAATGGGCGGACCGATTGGACTCACGATAGCGCCAAGCAAAGAAAAAGGTGAGGAATATGACCGGTACGATAATGATCAACATCAATATCGTCGATATAACGATGAGATCACGCTGTTGAGCTGCAATGTCGCCCGAAGGTGACATGACGACCATATTGCACCCTGCGAGCGCTGAAAGAATGATCAGGCTCACGATCGACTTCTTCAATAAACTCGAGAATGCGTGCATGTCGTACCTGACCTACATTCCGTTGCCTCATCAATGATAAGGCACAATTGCAAATCGGAAAGCCCTAAAATTCGCCATTTTTTCAAATTCGTCGGCAAACCAGCTTTCATTGTGCTCAAAGCACTTTTTTTCGGACCTGCTTCTTGATATCGTTGGGTTGTGCGACATCCTAAAGCACATGATCCATTTCCATCGGAGAGTTTCATGAGTTCGTCCGCTACGCCTTCCTCTTCCGGTCTCGAAAGAGACGCGCGCCGTATCCATCGGGACGGCAAGCCCCTGTCACCAGGAAACGTCGCCATTGGCGTCGTCATAGGACGTACGTCGGAATTTTTCGATTTCTTCGTTTACGGACTTGGCTCAGTCCTCGTTTTTCCCAAACTGATTTTTCCCTTCGCGCCTGACGCGGTGACAGCGACCTTGATGTCTTTTGCCATCTTTTCACTGGCATTTATCGCCCGGCCAATCGGGTCTTTCGTCTTTATGTGGATCGATCGAGAATACGGACGAGGGACAAAGCTCACCCTTGCTCTACTCATCTTGGGCGGTTCAACGGCTTCGATTGCTTTTCTTCCAGGCTTCGAAACGATCGGATACTGGGCGGTCGCATTACTTGCCCTCTTTAGACTCGGTCAAGGTTTTGCGCTTGGGGGGGCGTGGGACGGCCTCGCTTCACTGCTAAGCCTGAGTTCTCCGCCCAATCGACGCGGTTGGTATGCGATGATACCTCAGCTTGGAGCACCTATCGGGTTTGCTCTTGCGAGTATTCTCTTTGCCTACTTCGTGCATAATCTCAGTGAAGCTGATTTTCTGGCGTGGGGATGGCGTTATCCGTTCTTTGTAGCATTTGCAATCAACGTGGTTGCGCTATTTGCGCGACTTCGCATTGTTGCTAGTAATGAGTTCGGTGCGGCGATGGAATCGCAAGAGCTACAGGCACGCCCTGTCTTCGAGATGCTTAGCAAGCATAGTATTGATGTGGTGCTCGGCGCTTTTGTGCCGCTGGCCAGTTTTGCAATGTTCCATCTCGTCACAATCTTTCCGCTGAGTTGGGTTCTTCTTTCTGGCGCCCAGCCAGTTGAACGTTTCTTGTGGGTGCAAGTCATCGGTGCACTAATCGGTATCATCGGTATCGTTTTGTCTGGATTCATTGCTGACCGGATTGGGCGCCGTAAAGAGCTGATGTTTGGTGCAATTCTCATAGCAATATTCAGCTTTTCAGCGCCGTTTTTGCTTGACGCCGGGAGTCGCGGGCAAGATGCTTACATTCTGATTGGCTTTGGCGTGCTGGGTTTGACATTTGGCCAGTCGTCCGGTGCAGTCTCTTCGCGTTTCACTCAGTATTATCGATACACAGGTGCCGCCTTAACATCAGATCTTGCATGGCTCGTTGGAGCGGCATTTGCGCCTTTGGTCGCGCTTGGTCTCGCAAGCAGTCTCGGTATCATTTTCATTGGTGGATACCTGATATCGGGCGCCATCTGTACTCTTACAGCGCTTAGCTTGTCGCGTGTTCTCGATCAGAATTGAACGGCGTCAGCCACTTAAACGCAACATCTGAAGGGATTTGGCATTAGGCTTTTGGGAAATTTTATACCCGATCATGAGAATGTTTCGAGCTAGAAACTTCTCATGACTGGGCCAAAAGCTTGCCTTTACTTGGGGGTGGATCGTTCAATATCGGCGGTGGGCCAATAATTCATATTCTGCTGTCGTTTGATTTCTTCATTTAATGTTTCAAGGCATTTCGTGACACCAATGTTTGTTTGAACCGGCGGACGGTTTACAATTGGATTATTCCCCGCCCTAAGCGAAACGAATTTGGCTCTCCTTTAGAAGCTACGATACGGTCTGCGGCCCTCTTTCCGAGAATCTAGCATCCCCGTGAAGGTAGAAGACTGCGACACTGTTGAGGGTTGAGCCACGACGTTTGTTCCAGCGGCGTAAGAACGCATAAAAATGGGTGGTAAAAACATTTTCGAAAGCTACAGTCAGAACAAAACTAAAAGGAGACTGTTATGGCGGATGGCAACTTTTCTAGCGCTAAGCGCAGTATTGTGGTTGATGGTTTCACCAATAGTGTTCTGGACCCGCACGAGCCCATGCTTGGTCCTTTGCAAAGCGGCGGCACAATCATAGCCAACACCGCCCCGGGTTGCTGGGGACCAATGATAACTCCCCGGTTGCGTGGTGGTCATGAGGTGACAAAGCCTGTTTTCATTGATGGCGCCGAGGTCGGTGATGGCGTCATTATTCGTATTCGGGACATTTCTGTCACGTCGTTAGCGACAGCTTCCGGCCATGACACAGTGTCTAACCAGTTTTGCTTGGGCGACCCCTTTGTGGCCGCACGATGCCCCACATGTGACGAAGTTTGGCCTGAAACACACATTGAAGGCGTTGGACAAGATTCTGTCCGCTGTAATAAATGTGGAGAAGCCATAAAGCCATTTACGATGGAGCATGGCTACACTGTTGTTTTTGATGACACCCAATCGGTAGGCGTAACGCTGCCGCAAGATGCGGCCCGAAAAATCGCCGAAAATGCAGATCATTATGCATCGTTGCCGGACAACTCGGTACAGCATTCCATACTGAATTACGCTCCTTCTGACCTTATTGGCGCCATCGTTCGAATGCGGCCATTTTTGGGTCAGCTCGGCACGACCCCGTCGATCGCGATGCCCGATTCCCACAATGCAGGTGATTTCGGTTCATTCCTCGTCGGAGCCCCTCACAATTACGCGCTCACCCCAGCGCAGCTTCTAGAACATAAAACAGACGGCCACATGGATATCGATGCTGTTCGTGCGGGTGCGGTGCTAGTCTGCCCGGTCAAAGTTAACGGCGCTGGCGTTTATATGGGTGACATGCACGCGTCGCAGGGCGATGGAGAAATTGCTGGTCACACGATGGACGTCGCAGGGAGTGTGACGCTTCAGGTCGAAGTCTTAAAAAAATATAATAATGATGGTCCCGTACTGTTTCCGCTGCTGGAAGACCTGCCCCCTTTGGCCCGTCCATTTACCGATGAAGAAAAGCTGAAGGCTTCCAAGCTGGCGAAACATTGGGGCGTGGAGCGAACTGAAGAGGTGGCGCCGATATCTGTCATTGGAACAGCGCAGAACATGAATGCCGCTATCGTCAATGGCCTGGAGCGAGCGTCCAACCTTCTTGACATGACGGTTGCCGAGGTGCGTAATCGCGCAACGGTAAATGGAGCGATCGAGATTGGACGTGACCCGGGTGTCATTCAGGTTACTTTTCTTGCACCCTTGAAGAAGCTGGATGCGGCTGGTCTCGGAGATATTGCTCGCAAGCAATATAGCCTCTGATGATCCGAACCTGATTAGAAAAGCGGCCGGAGGGCCGCTTTTTTTACCTACTCTCGTACAAGATAACTTTGTTGAACCTGTTGGTTTGGCTTCTAATTAACAAAATTGCTGCTGCATCTGCCGATTTTTACGATTTCCCATGGGGAATAGCGCAACACTTGAGCAAAGGCGGGCGGACTGGGGCCGCATGCGACTTCCACGTACTCGTGAAGTAAAGGCATCGGCCAAGTTCCACCCTCTCTCCCAACTGCCCGCAGATGGGGCATGATCGGGATTGAGCTTCAAATGTAACAGCAAGACGGCACTCTCTGGTGTCTTAGTTCAACAGCGACTGTGTAGCCAGAACCCGATGCGCCGACCACTTTTGGCCAGACCTTGCAGTGCAAACAGATCGCCGAAACTTCCCTATTCAGATCCGCTTGCGATCAAATAGGCGATCAGATCATCAACTTCAGATGCCCAAAGCCCCCAAAACCTCATCTTGGTATTGGGAACCACGTCCCTTGGACTGCTCACAAATGCTCGCAAAGTCTGCTCGTCCCAGATTAAGCCATTCGCTCCGGCCTCACGCATAGCGGAAGAATAGATAAAGTCCGGTACAGTACCTGCTTTTCTGTTCAGAACAGACTTCAGATGGGGACCGATTAAATTTCTTTCGCCATCAAGAACATGGCATGATCGACATCGCGCCTGGAAAACCATTTTGCCATGATCAATGTCCTGCGCATTGGGCAGTGACGGCCATCCAACAGTGAAGGCAAACAGACCAGTTGTGAGGACGAACGTTTTCATGGGCACAATTTGTTCTGATTGAATGGTTAGCGTTTCTGACGCGCATCGCGCACCAATAGTTAACCGAGTGAAAGTTTCAGCATTTTGCTTAGCGTGAATCAACCTTACCATTGTGCTGAACGTTCGAAAGGCAACGGTCGGCGACAGAACGGCGACATCTCTGTAGCGAAAGTCTGAAGAAAAAGGTCCACGCGCCATTGCAGGCCAATCGGGAAGGTTTGATCACTGGTGCGATGCGGACGGCTGCAAGGTGTGGAAAAGCTACGGTGATAATACAAAGTATGGTCCGCTCTGATTCAGTTATCAACACCCACAGCTTGGCGAAGACGCGTTAACTGGAGGTCGACAGATCTCAGCTATTCTAAGGCACGCCAAGAGGAGTGCATGTGCGATCTCTATGATATAACGACGGCTCATGAGACCTTTCGCCATCTCTTTCCCCAGTCTTGTGACATGACAAACCGTGTTGATCCGCAGTTAGACGTCTATCCAAACTATCCAGCCCCGGCTTTGCGAAATCTATCAGGTAGTGAACACGAGCTTACACATCTTCGATGGGGAATGCAGACGCCGCCTATCTACGTCAAAGGTGAAGCTGCCAAGCCGCTGCATTGGTTTGCTCACAACGAAGAAAAGCCGCTCTTTGCATTTACCGGCATCTGGACAACTTGGGACGGTGCGAGGAAGAAAAAAGAAGGCCCGGTTGAGGACGATATCTTTGCCTTTTTGACCACAGAGCCTAACGCGGTGGTAATGCCGGTCCATCCCAAAGCAATGCCTGTAAGCCTGTGCACGGTCGAGGAAATCGATACATGGTCGCGAGCACCGTGGAATGAACCCAAGCAAATGCAAAAGCCGTTGCCCGATGCTGACTTGATCGACCTGACGCCGAGTAATGACAATAAAGAAGTGCAAGCAAGCCTGTTTTGATGGCTGGGCGCCACTCTATGGCGCACTACATCCTTAAGAAAAAAGGAGGAGGAGATGCGAAGTCCGAAACGCGAAGGTTTTTATCCAGATCGTGATGTCGATTGCCAAGATGCCGTATCGCAGAGCATCGCCGATCTGATCGAGCAAGCCACCCTGTCAAGTACATCGGAAGCCGATGCGGCCGCTGCTATTTCCGACACAGCTATTCCAGGTATTCGAGATTTGATTGGCCACGCTGTTGCTGCGGGCTGGTCCGCTGAAGAGACCGCGAACGCGATCGAAGTTGTCTCTGACGGCATGTATGTCGGCCACACAAGCAAAGAGCCAGACGAATAGCATCGACACTTTCGGTGCGATCGACCTGCAACCTTACGATAATCTGGCTGTCGTGGAGAAAAAACTCCGAGCCGCCCTATCACGCGCGAACTAAGTCATTTACTCAGGCTCTCTATAGCTAATTGACTTCCAACCCAAATGAGAACATTATAAGAACACTAGCAGTGAAGGCGAATTAGAAAACACATGGCAATTAAGTTTACGAATACACCTGTCCGTCCAGTGGAACCTAAAATGGGCAAAGCCAAAGGTTCAAAAAAAACGGGCGGGGCTTCGACACCCGATAATTCCGACCTCGATAAAAACGCCAACGGAAAGTGATTTAAATGGCCAATGCGCGTCTCATCGTGGTTGCCGCCTTTGATAAGAATGATGATGGCGAACTCGTTCCCGCATTTGATCCAATGTCGTTTGAGACCGAAGGCCGCGCAATGAAAGCTGCGACAGGCCTTGAAGGAAAGCATTCTGGGATTGTTGCCTGGAGCCGGGAAGCGGATCCAGATATTGGTGAATATGGACCTCCAACCATAATTTTCCAGTTTGGTGATATTCCGGATATGGAATAACAATCACCTGAAATGAAAGACCAGCTTGGTGGCCGGCCATACAGTTATGAGTGGCTTCAACAAAAACTAGCGTTCAATGGGTTTTAAAACCGCCAAAAATTTCTTTCTTCTACTTAATCTAATAGCTATGCGATGTGTGTGCGGAAGTCTGATTGACGCGATCGGAGACCACGCATAACCTTGGTGTTCCGGGAAGAGCGCCAGGGGTTTTTCATCAGCAGGTGAACAGTAACTTGCCCGAATATCCCGGATTGTCGCCTTTGCTTCGCGAGATCGCTCGCCCTGCAAACACGCTGACCGTTAACAGTGACACAGCAGTATTTCGGCCGTTGTCAGGACGACTTACTCGCCAAAATAAGGCTTAATCGGTCTGCCAGACGTCGCCCACTTCATGGGCCGAACCTAACTGTGTCGAAGCCTGGGCAACTGATGGCTGGGCAGTCTTTCGCTTATTTAACCACTTGGCAGCCATATCTGTGCGATATCTAACCGACCTTGTTCGAGGGCAAGAGCAATAAGCGCCTGCCAGTCGGCGCGTCAGGGGGAATGAGCCACCCTGACCTTGGCATAGGCTTTGCCCTCGAAATGGAGTGACACGAATGGGTTTTATACCTGTGAGTGTCACACTTACGATAAAGAAAACCCGCACAGGCTGGCAAGCACATGTGCGGGTATACCGTCCCAACGATAAGAAATCAGCGATTCAGAAATCCTGCTGTCTTCCGAGATAGGCTAGCCGCTAAAAGTTTCAGACAATTATCGCTCACGCAGAGTTGAACGAAGCCGCATACATCCTATCTGAAATCAATTGGATTTCAAAAAAGGGCTTAACGATGCAGTTTCTAGCCGAACATCTTGCATTCTTGTCGACGCCTGGAGGGTGGGCTGCACTTATTACCCTTGTCACCATGGAAGTTGTTCTGGGAATCGATAACCTCATTTTCATCTCTATTCTTACGAACAAGTTGCCGGCGCATCTTCAATCAAAAGCTCGACGGATCGGTATTGGGGCGGCACTAGTCTTGCGGCTCGCATTATTGTTTACAATTTCCGTCATTGTTCAGCTCACCCAGCCCGTTTTTGAGGCATTTGGGCACGGTTTTTCCTGGCGAGACATTATTCTGATCGCAGGTGGTTTGTTTCTGGTCTGGAAAGCGACCAAGGAAATCCACCACACGGTAGATCCGCACGACGGGAAGGAAGGCATCGGCGGAAAGGTCGTACAGCTTACAATGGGTGCAGCGATCGTACAGATACTGATCTTGGATCTGGTATTCTCGGTCGACTCTATCATCACTGCTGTTGGCATGACCGACGAAATAGCGATCATGGTAATTGCTGTCCTCGCCGCAGTCACCGTAATGCTTCTTGCGGCCGACCCGCTATCGCGGTTCATAGCAGCTAATCCCACGATCGTGATGCTGGCGCTTGGTTTCTTGTTATTGATCGGCACGACCTTGATCGCAGATGGCTTTGGCTTCCATGTCCCGAAAGGCTACATCTATGCGGCTATGGGCTTCTCAGCTCTGGTGGAAGCACTGAACATGTTGGCGCGACGCAGAAAGAAGGTTCATTAACCTGTTCTAACCCTTATTCGTCTTGTACGTTGCTGAAGGCTCTTGAGGAAGGGCCACAGCTGCATGGAGGCGAGATGGACCATGAGGAAGTTAGTGACGAACTTGTCGTAACGGGTAGCTCTCCGGCAGTATTTTGGGCGTTACGCATTGGTCGTTGACCAACTCACAAGCGCGGTTCGCTCTGCAGGCTCTATCGGACAGCACGATTGCGCGCGGGTCGAGATAGTATAGAGTATTTCCTGTTTTGATTGAGTCATTGGAAATGCTCTATCCATTTTTTTGCACGCATCTTTTTCCGAAGGCCGCTTCGCACTTTTCGGGGTGCGCTCTACCAGCGTGTTAACGATCGGTCTGTCGTCCTTATGGCGTGTTGTCTCATGCCGAGCCGGATGCCATGGCGTCACGCGATATGGTTGTCCGCTGTCGTAGGACTGAGGACAGCGGACAACCAAGATGATCGCACCGACATCGTCGTTCTTTTGAGGCTGGTTAGTTTTCAAGATCAGGAAGACGAAGTTAGTGAAGTCCTTGCACGTCAGGCCGCAGATCGCGAAAAGCGATATGCGCGGGCGGATCGAACGTCAGCAAGCGTCGTGAGAGTGGTTTTCGAGATGTATATTTGTTCATTGCGGACATGCCAAAAGTCTACAGATTGACGCAATTGGCAGAACAAAGGTGAGAGTTGCGGAGATCTTCTGTGGCACATCTCTCGTCCCAACGTTTTAAACTGATCGGCGAACCATTCCACTGATGCAGTCCACTGATAAGGTCGAGAACAGGGCAACTGCTGGACGAGTTAAATCGCATGAGAAATCATGTCGAAAAAATACACCTCTGAAACCGTCTAATATCCATCGACACTCGCATGCAAATCACCGACATCTAATAGGAAGAGTGAACACCCAAGAGAAGATCATGACGGCAAAAATCATCGATATCTGGAATGCAAAGACCTTTACTGAAGACATCCATGCGTTTCTCAGAGAGCATTCCGAGACGATTATCAGATTTCATCGATACGAACCGCAAACTGATAAAAATCTGGAATCACTCCAGCGATATGAGCGTCGAAATCGAAACCCGTTTGCGGACAACTACAATAGAATTCGAGACAAACTCGTAACCTTGATATCGACCAAGACAATTCGTGCATTCCATTACACGCGAATGGTCGACGACGAAGTGGCACACGTGTTGACCAACGGATTTTTTGCGCCCTCTTTGGATACCACTTTTGCGCACCTTTCGGACCGTGTTCGTCGACTTGTTGAAACAGGAATTCTCTCGATCCAGGAGGGGGACCGCATCTTTTCCGCCTCGCCCTTGAACCAGTCCGATCAACTGAAATCTCGTCAGGGCTTCTGGATGACCACTATTCCAATCACTCCTGAAGACCCTTCCATCAGTTTGCTGGTCAACAACTGGGGTGGGGAAGTGGGTTATTTCTGGCTAGACGAAAGCCAAGACCCTGAGTTGCTGACACGCGTGCAGTCAATCGGTCGCGGCCGTATTTTCGAATTGGCCGTTCCTATGTCAGATAAGGATGGACGTCCATTGCCGGGGTGTTGGTCGGCAGCAAAAGATATCGTGAATGTTCTGGCCAGGAGCCATGGCTTCCATACAGACACTCCTGGCTTCGACTTGTCAGTGAAGAGCACCCTGCCTGCTTCCGCAGTCATCACTGTTCACACGGAGGGAGATGAAACCTATTTAGATTTTGGTCAAAGTTTCCAGAACCACGCGAGCGCGGATTAAGCCGTATATTATGAGCACTGGCAAAGGAGGATGCCTATTGCAAGGTCGCGAATGGCACAAGGTCGATGGGGCTTTGACAGATGTAATATCTAAGCTGAAATCCGTCGCTCCCCGCGCCCTTCCCGACAAGTAATATGCGCTGCATCTTTCAGTAAAAGCGGTGAGGGGCTCTTAGCGCCATCCTGGTCGCGTCTTTATCCCGCTGAGGGAGCGGCTAGATAGAATGGGACGGGATCTTCCGAGAATACTTCGAAGGTCTGTTCGTAATTGGAGGCAACGGCGACGAAGCTTTAGCATTCGACCTGCGCGAGACAGAACGTTATCCGTTGGTCAACCTTTGATATAACGAACGTCAACCTGCCCGAAAGCGCCCGGAGCATTGCGACGTCTTTTGACACCGCTATAAGTTAATCGGTCGTCGCAATCATCAATCTGCTCCCGTATTTTTGGGGCTCACGGCCTTGGACTTCAAGCAAATTGGTTTGGTAACACCCATAGGCATGTTTAGCGGGACTGTTGGTTGGCGTTTTCGCGGCGACCCTCACAAGGTGGCTAAACGAACGTGGCTATGCGAAAATCCTGATGACGACACGCGAAGCGCGAATTGACTTACAGGGCATTCACAATCTTTTTGGTCTCGTTAGGCTAATGACGGTTGTCCTGCATGAAAACGCGGGTTCAAAAGCAGTCATTGGTCACCGAGTTTCAAATCATGGCGTGCACAAATGAGCCTACACCCAGATCCAATGGCGAGCGACCTGCTGGCCCGTAGCGACTTGATGTTCGAACTGCTGGACCCTGTCGTTGCATGGTTGTCTGTTTTCCATCACACTCTTCAGTCCAGACCTCAAATCTGTTGAGTTGATGCGGGCCGAAAGTTGAAAACAATGGGATATCGCTTGCGTCGCGACCACGCGCGACAACTATCCGGCCAATCCGTGGTTGATTATGGCGTGCATCAACGGTGAACCAACGTCCATCGAGGAAAACCTCAACCCAGGCGTTGTAATCCATCGGAGAAGGATCGGGTGCCACACCAATATCTCCCATGAAACCATTCACATACCGCGCCGGGATATTGAGCGCCCGACACAGCGTGATGGCGAGATGGGCGAAGTCTCGACAGACGCCTACACGCTCCTCATATGCTTCCAAGGCGGTACGGGTCGAGCGCGCATAGCCATATGAAAAAGTGAGGTAGCTGTTCACAAAATCACAGATGGCCCGCACTCGATGCGCACCTTTTGTTATATCGCCAAAGCGTTTCCAGGCGATCTGAGATAAACGGTCGGTTTCGCAATAGCGACTTCCTAAAAGATAAGGGAGACACTCCATCGGCAGGTCATTCGGATTTAACTGATCCGCATCATCGTCGAAGAAGTCGGGAGCACCACTAACTTTCACCACCGCATCGTATTTGAATACTGTTTCACCAGGTTCCATAAGAAGCCGTTGGCACTCGTTGCCGTGTATATCCTTGAAAGGTGAGGCGTTGGGCTGGCCAAAACTTGACCAAATCACATCTTGGCGATGCTCGGGGTGAACGTTGAGATATGAATAGACTGCAGTCGGGGCTGCAACTTCAACAGCAATTTCGTAACCAACGCGAATGAGCATGGCAATCTCCTCTGGCCAACGTAACTCGCGATGGTGGGGAAGGTTCCCCGAGTTAACACGCGTGTGGAGAGAACAATCGTCTGAAGCTTCAATCGTTATATTGCAAAGTGCCGTGATTCACTACGATGACGCATGGACAAGGAGCATTCCTCATTCATTCCTTGAGACTGTTTACCTGCAGGGCACTCACGCACCTGGTCGCCCGCGTGATCGACTAGCATCGGAGAAACGAAAGCAAAGATGGCGGTTGCTTTTTGCAAGCAATTGGTCGGTCTTGCGAGCCTTTCAAGCCAGGACATTTCGAGATTGACTTTCTCGGGAATAAAAATGAAGTGGGAAGAACGGTCCGACTGGGTCAAGAAAGCCTTGTATCCGCGATCGGCGTTTTCGATTTCGGCCACCTAGGCACACACGAGGCTTATATCGACGTACTGCGCCGAAATTCTGCCGATCCTTTCGCGGATATTGCTGAGTACGTGAAGCGCGATGTAGCCAACCTGGCGCTCGGCAATCCCGACAATCATGGCCGCAATTCCGCCTTGAGCAAGCATCAGGATGGGGCAATTCGCCTTTCTCCGCTCTTTGATTTCGCACCAATGCGGCTTGCCAAGGAGGGTATCGTTCGCTCCACGCGATGGGAAATGATGCGGGATCGTGGTCGCGACCATTTTCCCGATTGGAAGCAGGCTTATACTGAAGTTTTGCCCGATCCTGCTGAGCAGAAAGCACTTGCGGCTGCGCTTTGCGAATTTTCGGAAAATCTGATCCAGGTGCCAGCTATGGCGAAAGAGATGGGAGCGTCTCCAGATATTCTGGATTGGGCGATGGGACGCTGCATCGCGATAGCAACCAGCGTTTTAGAGACATGTCAATGATGGCAAAGGACCGCTAAATGGCTCGATGGAAGAAGCCGACGAAATACGAGATTTTTGAAAACCGGCGAACCCTGGCAGAACGTGCTCGAACAGGTGATTTAAAGCTGCCTGAGGCGGTTGCAGACATCCGCAAAGGTTTCGGCATGACGCAAGAGGAATTCGCTAAAATGCTCACTCTAACGCGGCTACAAGTTGCCGAGATCGAAGCGGGCAGCGCAAACCCAACGCTCGAAACATTGGAAAAGATAGGCCGACTGTTCGGATTCAGTGTTGGTTTTGTGGCCAAGTAGCTCCGCGCCACATGGGAAGCGAGCCAAGCATAGACTGAGTATTCAGATTTTAATGCCATGTAAAAGTCTGGTGTTGATATGAGAGCTCTCCGAGCAAACGAAGCCGAAAATCATCGTGTAAGATTGAATTGATCAACAAAAAAGCTGCCCAGTCGAAGCTGAGCAGCTTTGAAATTCTGATCTGTCAGAATTAGAACTTGTAAGCGATGCCGAGACGAACTTCATTTGTCTTGAACTTATCGCGTACCGAAACCAGATCGTCCGTTCCGAAGTCGAAGTCCTTGTGCCCATAATCTGTGTAACGATACTCGAGACGGACAATCAAATTGTCTGTCGCTGCGTAGTCAACACCAGCGCCCGCAGTCCACCCAGTGAGCGTCTTGCTCTGAGAGGTGCTGATGGTATCAAATCCGTCGCTTGCCGAAAGCGTGTTCTTCACGCTCCCAAACGCAACACCACCAGCGATATATGGCAGGAACCGATCGAAGGCTACGCCGGCTCGGGCACGTACTGCACCTGACCAGCGCAGTTTACTTTCGACGTCCGCACCAAACTCGCCATCACCGACAGAATAACTGTCCTTCAGGTTGTTGTAGGTCACGTCTCCGTCAATACCAAGAATAACGTTATTGCCAACGTCAAAATTGTAGCCTGCATAAAGACCACCGAGAAAGCCATCCGGCTTCACGCGCAGACTGTCAAAGCCATCACTGAATTCCGACTTGCCCCAGCCATATCCGATCTGGCCACCCAGATAACCGCCGGTCCACGAAAAGACCGGGGTCTCAATGACCGGGCCGGGCTCTTGGTATTGAATTGCGTCAGCGGCTTGAGCGCCGGATACGCCGAGAAAAAGAACCGTCGTGGCAAATAGTGCAGATTTCATCGCATTTCCTCCCTGTCAGCAAAAGCGCCTGAATGACACTCAGTGTCAAATTAGGGCGCTTGCCCAAAAAGACTGTAGTAATTTCGCAACAGTAACTCTGTCATCTTGACGGTGGCTGTGCGCCCAACGCAGAGATCTCGGGAAGGAAAAGAGATGGATCGGTATTGGGACAAACCCATTCAAGCGCGCGTGTTCGATGGAGCTTTTAGACAAATTCGTAGTGTTGAGGAGGCAGCGGCATTCATTTTCGATCGTCGACCTCAGACGAGGAACGGGCGCATGCTCTTACCACTTGCAACATAAAATGACATTCTGACGCTCGGATCCGTTGATTGGGATGCGCGTCTTTCAGCTCGCGCAATCCCGGATGTGAACTCTGCCAGGCTATGCCCGGGATATTTGCTTCGCTCGTCCATAGAAAACAGCAGGCTCTGGCGATGGACAAATGATGCTTGGCTCCGAATTCAACTACAGGGCCATTGTCTTGAGCGGAACAGGTTTTCTACCATCTGGGAGAATTTTTTGGAGATGATCGTAAACGACCTTTGCACTGAACGGTTTTTGTACAAACACGGCGCCGTCAGGCATTTCGCCGGCCTCTGGCTGCATCATCCCGGAGCAGACAAGAATACCAATATGCGGCCAGTTGGCTGCACACTCCCGCGCAAGGTCGAAACCAGTACGTTCACTAGGGGGCATTTGCACATCGGTGAAGAGGAGTTGGAAGCGCTCAGCATCAGCGTTGAGCAGCGCCAACGCCTCTTCGACATCGCCCGCTTCTTTGACCCGAAAACCGGCCGTCTCAAGGATCTCTACCGCGTGGAGACGGATGATCACGTCGTCGTCAGCAACCAGCGCATACGGCGTATAATTATCACTCATCGAACTTCCTAAATGTGAATTGGTCTTATTAAACAGTCCGCATCACAAAACGATCCCTCGGGAGAAGTTTTTTTCTCAATTTTAAAACCGCGTAGATTGAACCATCCGCCACTTTTTGACCAGGCAGACGAGCGTTGCAGTTAAAGAGAAACAAATAAGCAGGAAGCAGGTCGGCACAGAAGCCGCCCACTTTTGTTGCAATGCGGCTTTTCGCGGGGAAAATGCCGAACCTGCATTGAAACGGTTCGGCTAGAAGGCACCAATGCAACTTTGCATGTCCGAATAAAGCAAAGCCAACTGAACGTATTCACAACACAGTTGGCCTTCCCTGGATGGATTAGACCTAGAGAGAGCTACGCTATTCTAGCTCCGAGGTTCTTAGGAAGCCTCAAGCATCGATTTTATGCGGCGACCCAAATCGACCATATCAAACGGTTTGGTCATCACTTCCATGCCAGCCTCCATTTGACCTGCACCCAAGATCGAATTCTCAGCATAACCGGTGACAAAAAGAACTTTCAGGCCGGCGCGAAGTTCGCGAGCTGCATCCGCCACTTGACGCCCATTCATCCCATTGGGAAGGCCCACATCCGTTATCATCAAGTCAATCTGCACGTCAGATTGCAATATGCTCAAAGCGCTGGGTCCATCACCTGCTTCGAGCGGCTCAAGGCCCAATTCTTCCACTGCATCAACGATGAGCATGCGGACCAATGGTTCATCGTCGATGACCAAGACCTGCTGACGTGTTGCCATCATTGGCATTGTTTCCCGATTGAGTTCAATTTGTTGCTCCTCCTTTTCCGAGTGCCTTGGCAAAAAAACGCTAACTTGCGTCCCCTGCCCTAGCTGTGAATCTATTTTGGCGTAACCGCCCGATTGCCGCGCGAAACCATAGATCATCGAGAGGCCGAGCCCAGTACCGACGCCAATGGGTTTTGTTGTAAAGAACGGATCAAAAGCCTTTTCCACGACATCGGCAGTCATCCCGACGCCCGTGTCAGAAACCTGCATGACGACGTATTCGCCGCCCCGCACTTTGTGCTGCCGAGCTAGATCATCATTAATCTGTTGGTTGAATGTCCGAATTGAGATCCGCCCACCGCCCGGCATTGCGTCGCGGGCATTCAAGCACAGATTAAGAACTACATTCTCAAGCTGATTGGGATCAACGAGCGTTGACCAAAGGCTTTCGTCGCTCGAAGTTTCCACAATGATTTGTGGGCCAACCGTGCGCTGAACCAGCTCCTGCAAATCCAAGGTAAGGCGGTCGATATTTGTCGGTTTAGGATCAAGGGTCTGGCGGCGCGAAAACGCCAAAAGTCTGTGCGTCAGTGCAGCCGCTCGCTTCACTGCGCCCTGCGCCCCCTCCAGGTATCGTCCCAGTTCAGCGGTGCGCCCTTGCGCAATACGTGTTCTGATCATTTCCAATGATCCCGAAATACCCGCAAGCAGATTGTTGAAATCGTGCGCGAGCCCACCTGTCAACTGACCTACGGCTTCCATTTTCTGGGACTGGCGGAGCTCTTCTTCCCTTGCCATGAGTTCGGCCGTCTGTTGAGAAACGCGATGTTCAAGCGTCTCGTTGAGATCGCGCAACATTGACGTGACCCGGTCGCGCTCTTCTTCGATCGCGCGACGTCCCTCCAAATCAATCAGCACACCGGAAAAGTTCAGCTCTGTACCCTCCGCGTCACGATCAACGCGCCCATTGGCCTCCAGCCAGTAATAGTTTCCGTCAGCACGTCGAACGCGATATTGATGTGAAAAGCTGCCGCCCACTTCGATGGTCTTGTCAATCGCAACCGCCAGCTTCATTCGATCTTCTGCGTGGACTGACTCTAGCAGCTCTTTGAGGTGCGGGCCGCCCTCCACTCCGTTGCGATCAAGTCCAAAGGCTATCGTGAACGGTTCATCGATCGTCACCCGATCATTGCGTACATCCCAAAACCACGTCCCGATAATAGCCCCTGCTGACAACGCCAATTGGACACGTGTCGCATCGTCGCGTGCTCTTGTCTCACTCGCCTTGAGCTCGGCTTCTGCCGTCTTGCGCGCTGTTACATCACGAAAAAGCACTGAAACCTGATTGAGTGTTGCAGGTTCTACCCGCGATGCCGAGACTTCGATGTGCCTGCCAGCATCCCTGAACTCACGCTCAAAACGGATACGTTCGCCTGTCCGAAGCACATTTCCGTAGAGATCTATCCACTCTTTGGCATCACTGGCTGCGACCTCGTGAACTGATTTACCAACGATGTTCGGAATGCCTGTATGACGCTCATAGCCTGCATTGGCTTCAACATGAATATAGTCGCAAAATTCGCCTGAATTATCCGTGCGAAATTCTATGATGCAAAAACCATCATCGATCGCTTCGAACAGGGCTCGATACCGCGCCTCATTGACCGCGCCAGCAACGCTGGAAGAAGCTGCTGATGCGGAAGGTTCTAGTTTGTTCATTTGTGCCCTAAGTTCGGAGAAAACGCTCGTTCACGTGCCCTTGAACGCGTGGTTAAGTCTTTAGTTCCGAAAAATAACAGCAATCAAAGGATAAGTGCGGTTTCGCCAGGATTTGACGGCCAAGGAATTTGTAAATCGTCTGCTCCGAACCGTACAAGGATTCTTGTCAATCCACTGCTTCGTTTTGGCCGGGATCAAGAAGGATAGCGTGCAAAAAAAGCGGTTCCTGGCTTCAAGGTTGACGAACAAATCGTGAACCTATAATATTGTCCCATGGCTCCTACAACTTTGCAGAAAAAATTAGAAATCTTATCAGATGCTGCAAAATACGATGCGTCTTGCGCCTCGAGCGGCGGAGAAAAGCGCAATTCGTTGCAGGGTGGGATTGGCTCATCGGGCGGCAGCGGAATATGCCATGCTTATGCACCTGACGGTCGCTGCATCTCCTTGCTCAAAATTCTGATGACTAATTTTTGCATGTTTGACTGCGCTTACTGCATCAATCGTGTGTCGAGTAATGTCGAACGCGCTCGGTTTTCGGTGGAAGAGGTCGTCTCCTTGACGCTCGAATTTTACCGCCGAAACTACATCGAAGGTCTCTTTCTCTCCTCTGGCATCATTCGCTCTCCTGACAAAACCATGGCAGAGATGGCGCAGATTGCACGAACTTTGCGGACTGTTCACGGTTTCAAAGGCTACATACATCTGAAAACCATCCCTGATGCTGCGCCGGAACTCATTCGCGAAGCGGGACTTTACGCCGATCGTTTGTCGATCAACGTTGAACTTCCTCAAGATGAAAGCGTGCGCCAATTGGCACCCGAAAAACGTCCGGAGACAATCCGGGCAACAATGGCGCAGGTGCGCGTGGAGGGCGAAGCCGCTTCAGATAAGACGTTAAGCGGGAAGAAGCCTCCGCGTTTTGCGCCAGCAGGACAAAGCACACAGATGATTATTGGCGCGGATAGCAGTAATGATAGCGTTATTTTAAACACTGCCGTGCGACTTTACAACGGATACAAATTGCGCCGGGTCTATTATTCGGCGTTCAGCCCGATCCCCGATTCAACTTCCGCGCTTCCACTTATCAAACCACCGCTTGAGCGCGAGCACCGGCTTTACCAGGCTGACTGGCTGATGCGTTTTTATGGCTATGATGCAAACGAGATTACGGCTGGCGCAAAAGACGGTTTTCTCGATCTCGACATTGATCCGAAACTCGCTTGGGCCCTAAAGAACCGAGGACACTTCCCCCTCGACGTCAATCGAGCAACAAGGGAGATGTTGCTAAGAGTGCCTGGTTTCGGGGTGCGTACTGTCGATCGTATTATCGATGCGAGACGAAACCATGCTCTGCGCATGGGCGATTTAATCCGAATAGGTGCGTTAACTCGCAAAGCAAAACCTTTCATAACGCTTCCCGATTGGACGCCACGCGCGCTGTTAGACAGTAGCAATTTACGGCAACAGTTTATGCCGCCACCCAAACAGCTCAGTTTACTCTAGCGAAATTGAGGGAGCGCTGTAATCCAAGCAGCGACGCCGTATGTCCTTTTCTATTACGATAGCAGATATCGGTGCTTTCGATGCTTGGCGGCATGCCGCTCGCAGAGCCATCTCTCACCAAATAGAACCCAAAGAGCTCGATTGGGCATCGCAGAAGAGTTTATTTGTTGGTCAGCCCCTGCCTGAAACTGATGGCGTACATAAAGCAGTCGTGACGCGCAATTTTCTCGATTTAGCGCGCAATGTCGTATGGCACTCAGATGCAGAACGGTTTCATCTGCTTTACGAAGCTTTGTGGAGAATAAGCATGGATGAAGGAGATCCGCTCTCCTCCGTTGACCCGCTTGGCAATCGACTTATGCGCATGGCCAAGAACATCGGGCGCGATCTTCACAAGATGCACGCTTTTGTACGTTTTCGCGAAGTGACATCAGGAGCCACCCGCAGACGTTTCATGGCGTGGTTTGAACCAGATCACCATATTGTCGAACCTGCTTCGGATTTCTTCGTGTCGCGGTTTTCGGACATGGATTGGACAATTCTCACTCCAAACTGCACTGCAGTTTTTGAAGACGGGAGGCTCAATTTTCAACCTGGCGCTCAAAAGCCAGATCTTCCGTCAGACGCCAGCGAAGCGTTGTGGCAAACCTATTTCACCAATATATTCAACCCTGCGCGGACGAATGTGCGTGCCATGCTCTCCGAAATGCCAAAGAAGTACTGGCGTAATCTTCCAGAGACCCAACTCATTCCAGAAATGCTCAAGGAAGCTGAGGCACGCGTCAATGCAATGGCAAAAGCCCAAGCCACTCAACCGCGCAAAGGTTCAGATCGGATTTCGCAACGCTATCGCAGCATTATCGAGAAGCCGGTTGGTGAAATTCAATCCATGGTCGATCTGAATAAGGCGGTTCGCAGTTGTCAGCGCTGCAATTTGTGTGAGCAGGCATCGCAGGCAGTTTGCGGCGAAGGACCTGAGAATGTTGATTTGATGATTGTCGGCGAGCAGCCAGGAGACCGCGAAGACCTCAGCGGCCGCCCCTTTGTCGGCCCCGCAGGTCAACTCCTTCGAAAAATTATGCATGAAGTCCAAATTGAACCGGAAAAAGTTTGGCTAACCAATGCCGTGAAGCATTTTAAGTTCGTTCCCCGCGGCAAGCGACGCCTGCATCAAAGTCCCAACCGCCATGAAATTGATCATTGCCGCTGGTGGCTGCAACAAGAAATATCACTTTTGAAGCCTCGTATTATCTTAGCGCTGGGCGCATCGGCCGCTTATGCTTTGACACTTTCAAATGAACCCATTTCAAAACGAAGGGGCCGGGTCGAGCGTTCGCCAGATGGCGCTCCGCCCATTTTGTTTTCCTGGCATCCATCCCACATTCTTCGTCTTCCAGAGAAAGAGCATCAAACCAAAGCCGAACGCGAGCTCGCATGCGATCTCAAGAAGGCTGGAAATCTCATTGCAACGTCGCAGGAACAGAGTGGTGAAGAAAGCTTCAGGCGCTAGTATGTTGATTAATTGGGCACCAGTTGGCATTGCGTCTTTGTGTGTTTAAACATTGAAGATGCAATGGCCTTAGTTATTGCCCTAGATCAATCCAAAAGGTGCCATTTAGTGGCACCGCGAGAAAGCGCTGGTTGATTTCCGCAAGTGTTTGATTTGGATCGATGTGTGAGAACCGTTCTGGATGAAGCCATTTGGCGAAGCACTCGACGATCAGAATATTGAGCGCCGATATCGAAGCCTGATGAGAAATGCCATATGCTCTTTTGTCGTGAACAGCCGTGAGATCACGGCGCACGGTTTCAGAGACGACTTTCCGCAAGGACGCACGCGCGAGATCTCCAGAGATACCGCCTCCTACGATCAAAGCAGTCTCCGAAGTGGCTTTCGGTGTCCCTGTCGCAATATAGACCTTCGGATCGGCTTTGAGCACATATTCTGGATTAAGTTTTCCTTCGTAGCCGGGGACAGCATCCGCGCCGATACTCACGCCGCCCGCTAATGCTATATTCTGCGTCATGCGATTGTTGCGCCCGGGGGTTGAACAGCAAGCTGAATTTGCAAATCCGTCGACCAGCACCGTGGTAGGAGCCGCAACATTTTCTAAAGAGCGTGTGATAACCGCGTAGTGATCTCGGACAAATTGTGTGTATTCGGTCGCTTGCGCTTCTCGCCCAATTGCCTTCCCAAGGAGATCGATCGAGAACGTCGTTGCCTCCACGACATTTCGCTCGTCATTTCTTGGGCCATCGAGAAAAATGACAGGAATCCCCGCGGCCTCCAACAAACGCGTCGTATCCTCCCAGCCGGCTTGCCACTGGTTAACGACAAAAAGATCCGGCTTTACACCCATAATGGTTTCAGCCGATGCCTGTCCGGGTTGCAGTGCGCCGACGGTTGGCACTTGATCAATCGCCGGAAATTTCTGGCGAAATGCATCATAGATGCCTTGATCGATGCGCTGTGGATTAGCCCATCCTGCAATCCGCTCGACCGGTTTACGATCTATAAGCGCAAGCGAAAGCAATAACAGGCTTTCATTCAGCACAATGCGCTTTGCGGGCGATTGAAGGCGTATCGTACGGCCAGCAGCGTCTTCGATGACAATCTCGGCATGGGCATGGGTTCCGGCAAAGAAAAACAACCATGATGCAGCCAAAGTTAAAAAGATTGCCACTCGTGAAATGCTGTGCGGTTGCTTCGACATATTGGTGATCACCAGCTGTATTTCAGGCTTGCGTTGACTGCCCGGCCTGCACCGTAATTGCAGCTCCCGCCGGTGTCATTAAGACAATGCGAAACATATTTTCGGTCAAAAAGATTGCTCGCGTTAACGCGTAGCTTCATCCCATCAAGATCCTTCCTGATTGCACCAAAATCCAGCTCTGCGCCCACATCAACAAGGGTTTGACCCGGAATTCTGAGCTTTTCGAGATATTTGGCGTCCGTTTGGTAAGAAGACCAGCCACGAACACCTGCGCTCAGCGAAAGGCCGGGGAGGAAATCGGGACTGTATCTGACCCAGACGCTGGCTTGATGTTCTGGTAAGCGGAGAATTTCTCGTCCGCGTTCAACCGCCAGATTGGATTCCAGTATTTCGGAATTCGAGTACGCATAGGACCCAAGCACCTCGATCTCCCGGCTTAGCTCGTACTTTCCTTCCAACTCGATGCCGCGTACACGCTGTTTCCCCGACTGAACATAACCGGTCTGAATCCCGGTCGTAAGGTAAGGCGTGAGCGCGTTCTCAATATTGAGATTAAACACCGAGATTGCCATCATGGCGTTCGTTCCCACGGGTTCGTATTTGAGCCCGATCTCAAACTGACCTGCACGCTGCGCTTTATAAGGAGTGTCGAACGCATCCACACCCAAAAGTGGTGTGAATGTCGTCGAATAGCTCATATAGGGTGCAAGACCGTTATCGAAGAGATAGGTTAGACCCGCACGCCCCGATATCTGGCCTTCACTGTTTTCAACCAGCGCTTTGGCTGCAGCAGCGCGTCGGTTATATGTTGAGATTTCGGAGTGATCATATCGAAGGCCGAGTGTTGCGACCCATCGATCATAGCGGATCTGATCCTGTAAATAGACACCGAGCTGTTCTTGCTTTTGAAGTGCAGATGCTGAGTAGGCGGGATAAGGAATGGAAACTCCACCATAGACCGGATTGAGATAATCAATCGATGGGACCCCGGCAGTCGCGTTACCGAAATTGCGATCCGAGGTTGCGCGCAAATATTCCAAACCCAGGAGCACTGTGTGATCCAAGGCTCCTGTTTCAAATCTCGCTTCAGCTTGCGTATCGACGCTGAACGACGTGAGCGTGTCTTCCGAAGCGCCTGACGCACGATTGAGCGTATGTCCGTCAGAGCCATAGGCAAAAGCTGGATTGACCAGCACAAGGAACATGTCCTGCTCCGACCGGCTGTATCGGAGATTTTGCCTCACACTCCAGGTTTCATTGAAATCATGCGAGAACTCATAACCCAGAGTGTAGAAATCTCGGTTGAACTCATTAGCTGCCGGATCACCAAGGTAAAGATCGCGCGGGATCTGACCAAACGAATTGGGAAGCAAGGTCCCAACAGCCGGATAGAACCTGGGATTAAAAATCGCCCGATCGCGCTGATAATACCCTGACAATGTCAAAGACGTGTCCGTCGAGGGCGTCCAGGTCAGGCTCGGCGCAAACATAAGCGCACGATCTTTCTCCTGATCAATTTGCGTGTTCATGTTACGCCATTGTCCGACAAATCGATATAACCAGTCTCCGTCCTTCGTGATGGGACCCGTTGTATCGACAGATGTCTGGATTCCACCAAAGGCAGACGTGCCCACCACGATCTCGTTTGCAGGAGACGCTTGCGGACGCTTGCTCACATAATTAACGAGCCCCCCGGGCATTGTACGTCCATAAAGAACTGAAGATGGACCCTTGATGACATCGATACGCTCAAGGGCATATGGATTGACGCTGGGCGTCGCATAGCTGCTGGGATCACCAGGCAGCGCGAGGCCGTCCATCCATATGGTGCCATAGGTATTATAGCCGCGAATATGAATCCAGTCGTAGCGAATGTCATAACCATTGGCCTCTGAAAGGACCCCAGGGGTATAACGCAAGGCTTGTGGCACCGTGTCCGCGCCTTGTTCCTCCATTTGGCGACGCGTCACCACGCTTACGGCCTGCGGCGTTTCTAACAAGGCCGTATTGGTTTTGGAGGCTGCCTTGCTCCGTTTAGCAACAATGGAATTGTCGATATCTTTATCGCTTCCATTAGCGTCAATCGTTATCGTGCCTAAAACTGTCGGCGCGGCCGCCTCTTGTTGGGAAAACGCGGTTTGCAGCTGTAGAGCAATTGCCACGGCTGTGGTGAGCAAAAGAGCCGTCTTCCGCTTTAAACGAAGTGCGTTTTCTTCACGCGCATCTGCTTTAGTGCGCAACATTTTATATTCCACGACAACCCCATTACTCTTCTGCATCGACGCTTAATCGGAATCGAATTAAACTTGACCTTGAAAATCATATTAAGATACGAATACGGATTGCAGGGCCTAGCCTGCAAGACTTCAACCTTTGGCAAAGGCAGAAAAAACTTTGTCAAAAGCAGAAAGAGCAAATTCGGACTTATGCAATGACCGGTGGTGCTGAAGGGATAAGTTTGGAACAGGGTTGTCATTACCGTCACCGCACAACATCTGAAAGTGACAGCAGATGAATTCCGCTGAAAAATTGCTGCATCGACCAGTTGGGTCTGAGAAGTTATTGGTCGGTGATTTTTTGCGGCGTGACGGTGTCAAACTTGATAGCCCGGACGATAGTTTGACGGCCGCTGACACCTTGATTGAAGGTCGATTTTTCCAGCAGGAACTGCGCGAAGGCTTATTTTTACACGTCAGTGACGCGGTCGAAGAACGCGCCTTCACAGCAACATCGTCTCTTTCAGCTGGTCTCTCCTGTATTTTTTTCCTCGACGGCAGCGTCGATCTGAAAATGGGAGACAGGGATTTCCATTTCCAAGGAGCAAAGGGTGGTCGTGTTGAAGGGACGGCAATAATGAACGCGCGTTCTGAACTCTTCCAACGAAAATCTTTGGGTGGTCAGCGCCTGCGCCATTTGGTTGTTTCAGCATCACCCGAATGGCTCGATCTTGAGGGCCTTGAGGAAAGCGGCCTTGAAGGCGCTAATACGAGAAGCTTTAGCGACCATCTCGCGAATTTCCGGTGGACGGCAACACCGCGAACGGTTGAACTCCTCCATCAAATTGTTGCGCCCTCTTCTCTTACTCCTGCCTTACGAAAGCTTTATCTCGAAAGCCGGACCGTGGAACTGATATCTGAAACGCTTGCAGCAATCACGAAATCCACCACCATCGTTTCGGTCGGCTCCATTCTCACACAGCAGGATAAAATACGCCTTGAACGGGCAAAGGAATTCATCGCGGCGAACCTTAATGCTTCAATTAACATGCAGGTGATTTCGCGGGCCGCGGGGATTAATTCCAGCGGCCTTCAAAAGATTTTTAAGCTTTGTGAGGGGATGAGTGTTTTTGAGTATATTCGACAAAATCGCCTTCAACACGCTTTTGCCTTGCTCGTCTCTGGCGAAGCAAACATTTTAACGGCGAGCCTCGTCGCCGGTTATTCGCGGCCCGAGAATTTCACCACCGCATTTCGACGCCAGTTTAATATAACGCCGAGACAAGCAGTAAAACGGCAACTGTCTTAAACCTATTGTGTGATCGAACAGTGCAGGCTGAGAACATCGCGCTTGTCTGGAAAAGCACATTCCGATCGAATGTCTCAGTTTGTTGACGCGGGGCGGTTGGAAAAGTGTGAGGTAGCGGTGAGAATGCCGCTCTTGAGAATACTTTTATTGGCCAAACGAAAGCGTGATTTAACTCAACCTATGCGCCGCAAATTGAACTTATAAAGAAGACCGCGTGAAGGGATCACGCGGTCGGGGCTTTAGGTTTGATTTTGCGATCAGAATTTCTGTTCGCTGTACCAATTATCGACATCTTTCCGGACCTGGTCCTTTTCGATACCGTAACGCTCCTGGATTTTTCCTTCCAGCTGGTCGCGCTTTCCGGCGATCTTGTCGAGATCGTCATCGGTCAAGTCGCCCCACTTTTCCTTAATCTTACCCTTGAACTGTTTCCAGTTACCTTCAACGCGATCCCAATCCATCTACTTTCTCCTTTAATATTCGTTTCTTAAATCGTTGTATATCCTCGGTGATTAGCAGTCGCCTTGTCATATTACAAATAATACAATTGACTGAGCCACATTATGACTTGCACCTTGCTATAGTAACGAATGAGATAAACTCAGGTTCCACGAAAAATTATTCTATCCCCCTGTTTTGGAAGAGAATATGAAAAAAGCGGCCTGAAAGCCGCTTTTCTCACTCAATGGGATGAGTTACTTTATGGAGATGTGTTACTTGGCCCAACGGCCCTCGTACTTAAATTCAGGAGCCTTTTCGAGGTCTTCCTTGGTCGTGTCCATCTTGGCTGACCACTTCTTGTCATTCTCTGAATAGAGAATTTCGACGTTGTTTGGTGCGACCACCACGTATTTCTCACCCACTCCGAGGAAGCCGCCTACGGAAACAATATAGCCAGTTAGAGCGCCTTCCTCGATGACCAGATCCTGAACCTTGCCAATGGCTTCATCCTTGGCATTTACAATGTCCAAACCGAGTATGTTGTTGGTAATGACGTCCGTTGGCTTCGCTGTCACGAAGACTTCCGTCTCGGTTGTTGTAGCCGTTTGTGCGTTTGCAAATGAAGCAAGTGCAACAGTGGCGACAGCAGCTAACAGAATACGGCGCATTTAAATTCTCCTAATGAATTCCTGACGTTAATGTCTTGATAGAAATGCGAAGGCCCTTGAATTGGTTCCAAGGATAAACAAAAATCTTTGCGCCTGAATGCGAAAGGGTTCCAACGTTTACTGAGAAAACGATCAGTAAGACCGCGTCTTGACGACATAAAGTGACATTCCTTTAACAACAGCAGGCAATGCAATAAAACCTCGCGCTAAAGCATGTCGCGGAAAAGTGGGAACCGGTTTTCCGATAACGACATGCGTAAAAACAATGAGTTAGAGCGAGCGTTGTGGATACAATTAACCGCGACACGCTCTAGGCCTGCTGTTCCCCACTTTTTTGACAACGCCGCTCGTCGTGATCGCGTTGAAGAAACGCAAAGGCTGAACGGGCCGCTTCTTCGGTCAAAGCGATCTGCATCCTCCCCTTGAACGTTATCGCGCGGCGTGTCCCTTTTTCCAGAACCGACCAAGATCCGTCACCATTCCGCTGAAGTTCGTATCCGCTCATTTTCCCCTCCACTCAAACAAGATGCTTCTTGAAACCTTAACCTGTCGGCTGGATCACCGTTTGCGATAGCTTCAGAAAGAACACAGCGCACGGTATATCCAACTTCTTGCTAGCCCAACTCCGCTAGCGTTGATTTGTTTCCGAGAGGCGAAACGGACAATTAATTCGCCTTACGTTGAAATGGCAGGTCGATGGCAGGCGTTCTTTGATAATTAGCTCCGGGCGATAATCAGCGTTGGCATCAAGCCCTAAGGTTCAACAGAAGCGATGCGGCTTTCTTTCGTTGCCCCCATCAAAATCGACGCTCAAGCCACAGTGGAATTGCAATTCTGGTTTTCAGCAAAACGAGGGCGCGCAAAGGTTAAAGTTGTGCTTTAAGCACTTCCCCAATCGCAATAAATCGGTGTTGAAATGTCCATAGAGGCCTCTACTTCCCACTAAATTAAGAGAGTAGGTGCACCATGAAATATAAGGTCCTAGCGTTGGCTTCGCTGTTAGCACTCGTTGGCTGTGTGGGATATAATAAATCAGTTGCAAGGCAAGCAGGCGTAGTGCCTGTACGTGATTTCGACGCAAAGCGTTATCTTGGCAAGTGGTACGAGCTGGGACGGATCGAAAATCGCTTCGAACGCGGCATGACGCAAACCACTGCGCAATATTCGCAGAATGGTGACGGCACGATCAAGGTCGTTAATGCCGGTTTTGATCCTGCGAAAGGACGCTTCCGAAGCGCTGTGGGCAAAGCCAAATTCGTTGAAGGTGAGGACGTCGGTGCACTCAAAGTTTCATTCTTCGGGCCATTTTATGGCGGTTACAATGTGGTTGCCCTTGATGCCGATTACCAATGGGCGATTGTTGTGGGACCCAATCCAGATAAATATTTCTGGGTTCTCTCGCGAAAGCCCCGCTTGACAAGCCAACTGAAAAACAAGGCATTAGCGGTTGCACAAGGTCTCAACGTTAATCAAGACAAGATCCTTTGGGTTGAACAAAAATAGCTTTGTTCAGACCATAGCTGTTATGCATTTGTTAACCCTAGTGACTGCGATATGTATGAAAAGGTCCAATGGAGCTTGGTGTTGCAGTAATACTACAGACATTTTTCGCGAGAGGTTTATGTTGATCTCCAGAACAGATTTTAGCTGCTGAAGCAGAATTGGAGAAATAGAGATGAATATTAAATCCGCTTTACTTGCATCAACAGTAGCATTCTTTGGTTTTTCTGCAGCACAGGCGGCAGACGCCATTGTTTATGAAGAGCCAGCGCCTGTCGTTACAGCGCCTGTATTCACTTGGACCGGCGGCTATGTTGGCGGCCAGATCGGTTACGGCTGGGGTAAGTCACGTTTCAGCAATGAATTCACAGCGATCAACGTGAAGCCTGACGGCTTTCTTGGTGGCCTTTATGCTGGCTATAACTTCGATCTTGGCAATAGTTTCGTTCTGGGTGTCGATGGCGACGTCACCTATAACAACCTCAAGGACAGCTACTCTGTCGGCGATGGCGAGTTTGGTGCGGGCGTTGAAAGCAAACTACGCTGGTCGGGTGCTGTCCGGGCTCGTGCAGGCGTGGCGATGGATCGCTTTCTCCCATACATTGCCGGTGGTGTAGCATTCGGTAGCGTCAAGAATACATTGTCTGCGAATAACGCTGTTGAAGAAGTCAGCATCTCGCAGAGCAAAACGCTCACTGGCTGGACCGCAGGCGCTGGTGTCGACTATGCCGCGACTGACAATGTTATCGTTCGCCTCGAATATCGTTACACTGACTATGGTCACAAGGATTTTGACTTTGGCGTCTCAGACGTTGGCGTCCGCGACAAGTTCAAAACCAACGATGTCCGCCTTGGTGTAGCATACAAGTTCTGATCTGCTCGCAGACATCTAAAGCCGCCCAGTTCAGCTGGGCGGTTTTTCTTCGTAATGCGTATGCCGAATAATATCGGCTGAATTTGAGCCGGGGGACATCTCAAGCAAGGACAGCGGGCGTCCGTCTTCATTCAGGCCTTTATTACGACGCAGTGGTTGTAGAGCCGAGACAGAACGCCAATTTTTCCGTCAATCTTCGGCTCTAAAAGTAAACGGTACGCGCACCCTGCCTCTTATGGAGGTTTTATATGGCTGGCACCTTTTGACCCCATTAACAGCCACAAGTCCAACTAGATAATTGGCCAGTCCGGCTGCTTTTACCACTTCTATATCAGTGACGTTGCCTTCGTCTCGCAAGGTAAACTCAATGATTGCGTTACCCGATAGATTAGCTGGCATCTTAATGCAGCTTCTAACCTGCTCTGCCAACGATCTTGGTTCTTCCTGGCTGGAAAGCTCTTTTGTAAAGCCGTTATCAATACCCTGCGCAAATATCAGCGCCGCGCAACCTATCAAGAACTTCATACTGTCCCCAGTGTCGTTATTGAGCAGAATTCTAGCCAATAATTGCTTGGTGGATCGTTGATAAATGCGTGCCTTTAACTGCTGTCTGCTAAGCGCGGTAATGTGCGTGAGGACGGGACAGATAAAACAGCGAACTAGCTGAGGAATCTGCGCACTCGACGGATCACCTTCTTCACCGAGACATTTATACCGAACTTCCACAATGAGCCTGCGATTAATTGGGGTCGATATCCAACTTTCTCGCTGACGGGGCACAATCTGTCTTCTTGCAAGCAGGTATCAATATAATCTGATCGGGAAGCTGCACAGCTAAGATATTTCAAACACTGACTATGCAGCTCAGATGGGCCTAATCTTTAGACCTGTCAGGATATGGCTCGGTTGGAACCTTCTTTTTCGGGTTACCGGGCGCGTTGGTTTGTTCATGCGTCGGTGTTTCGTTTTGGTCTTTGGGCTCGATGGGTGCCGGGTCAACGACCTTCGTTTCTCTATTGAGATCTGGATCAGACCAAGGACTCTTTTTCCTGTTCATTGCTGGCTCCTATTTTCCGCTTCTTCGATATTGAAAGTGCTAATCAAGCCTTGAGCGACAATAGCAATAGCTGCAGCTGTCTCCGCCTCTTCCCATCCAGCATTTCTTGCCGAAGCGATCAGACCCATGATTTCGTTGGCGACGGCTTCCTGGCAATCAAGCTCTCGTTCCGGGTATTTTCCAGGATGTCTTGGCTTGAGCATTTGCGTTCTCCTGATTTCCGCTAGTTACAACGCGTGAAACGGAAAAAAGGTTCTGACGTAAACTCGGTTTCTCAGCGCGGATTTGGGCTCAAGCGAAGAACCGGCAGCAAGTTTCGCCAACCTCACCACGGCGGTTGCACAAAAGGCGGCCCCATCGAAAAGGTGAAATCTTATGATGCCAATTCGTCCCCCCTGTGATGTCTTGATGATTTAAACGTTAATTTCCGTTCCCACTCATTCGTATAAAGCTCCAAGTGAGCGACATCTCTCATCTCAATCCATACTAGGCTCTTTTCGCTGGCGGGTGTGGCCGGAGCCGTCGCCACCCCGATCGCCTGACGTATGGCGGATACCGGCGTGCCTTGAATTTGTTCGGCAATTCCTGTCGCGAAACTCGCCTGCAAAAGTCTGACTTTCGCGAAGGACATTCGCGACGCCTTTAGCTCCCAAATCGACGGCTTATTTTTCTTGCTGCTGGCGCGGATGGGACCAGAGCGGCGCCAGCCTTGACCGCCTCCCACCGCTCCAGTCGGGGCTCTCCAAGCTGACAAGGACGGATTGAAGGCGCATAGCGCTCCCCATCGCGGAACGGAAAGAGGCCGCACGGCTGGATATGTCTCGTAATAAATAGGGCATATTGCCGTATATTATTCGGATGAAGGAGGCCGTCATGTCCAAACCGTTTGCAGAGCCTGATACCGCCCGACTGGAGGCGCGTATTCCGATCCATGTCTATGACCAGATGCAGCGCGCCGCGCGCCTGCGTGGAATGACCCTAACGGGCTATCTGATCGCCACTGCTGGCGAGGATGCCCGGCGCGTTGTTGAAGATGCCGAGGTCATGCGGCTGGCGCGCGCCGATCAGGTTCGTTTTGCCGAAGCGTTGATCGATCCGCCCAAGCCGAATGAGCAGCTGGCTCGTGCCGCCAAACGTCATGCCGAATTGATCGAACGCCGGTGAGTGCCCGCTTTGTCATCGAGCCGCTGGCGAAGAAACTGCCGCGTTACCCGTCCATTCCAGCCGTGCTGATATGCTGGCTTGGTCAGCACAACGACTATGCCAGTCAGGGGCTTGGCGAAGCCTTGCTGTTCGACGCCGTCAAGACGGTCGCGACGTCGC
Organism: Ochrobactrum sp. BTU1; assembly: GCA_018798825.1. Classification (NCBI taxonomy): domain Bacteria; kingdom Pseudomonadati; phylum Pseudomonadota; class Alphaproteobacteria; order Hyphomicrobiales; family Brucellaceae; genus Ochrobactrum; species Ochrobactrum sp. BTU1. The sequence goes on from CP076357.1 coordinate 833,306, forward strand.
CCATTGGGGCACATGCCTTCTTAGCGGATGCCATCGATGACAAGGCTGCGTCGTTTTACGCCGCGTTCGGCTTCTCGGCCCTGATTGAAAAGCCGCGCGCCCTCTATCTGCCGGTTGCGACCGCGTTGAGTCTGGTGTCGTCATGAGGGGGATCGGGCAAGCGAGCGGCAAAAGACGGCCATTGGCGGCACATAGGCTATTCGTGATCGGGGATGCGCATCCGATCCTTGGCGCATGTCCAAGACGCGCGCCCATCGCAGCCCGATCTGAACCGCCAGACGCCAGAGAAGGCCGATAGCCGGGATGATGCAAAAATTTCTTAACCGAGCTTCGAGTGCGGTTGTAATGATGAAGCCGGCAAAGCTCACGTTAAAGCTTCGATATCGATCATCGACTCCGCCAAATCATGTAATTACGGAAAGGAGTTTGGTCGAAAGCATACAGGACAATGCGGTTGCAGTGAAAGGAGATCATGCTGATGCTCGTTTACGCATAGTCTAGCCATATTAGTTCCCTCAAAAAAGTGTTTCAGGGCACACTAAAGTCGGTGTTCGAGTACGTTAACTACGATTCCGGGGCACCAAGCGCACCAACACCGAACAGTTCGAAAAAAACGAGACTGTGAAGGTTTAAGCCAAGCCGCCCCGCTGGTTCAAAGCTTCGACGCCGCGTGGCACTACGAATCTGGTTAGGCGGCTCTGGTGCGGGTGGACGGCGAGATACGCCTGTATTTGTCGCTGAGACGAAAAGGAAGCCTGTTCACCCACGACCTCGCACGACAATGAAGCCGCTGAGATCGCCTACGATGAGGCGCATCTCAAGCCGGCCCGCTACGTCAAGGCGGCTGCGCTCTACGATGTGCTGCGCCACGCTTCGAGAGTTGCATTGCGCATCAGATGTCGTGCGCGGTGCTGCGATGTTTGAGATGTTCGCTCTGCGTGCCATCCGTGACGCCTGGCCCTCCTAGGGTTTCCGCCACAGATCAATATCAGCACCAACGGCGCGTGATGAAGAGAATAGCTGATCGCCCGACGCCAGGTGAAAATCGAACTTGAAAACGGTACTAAGAAATGATACTGGATGCTCCATGAAAAAGCGTCTTAGAGCTACGCTGGAACTGATCTTCGCCCGCCCAGTTAGTGGTTCGATCCGCTGGGCCGACATAGAGGCGCTGTTTGTGAGCCTCGGGGCGGAAGTCAGCGAACGGGAAGGTTCGCGTGTCGGCGTGTTCCTGTTCGGCGAGGTGCGTGTTTTTCATCGTCCGCATCCGTCACCGGATACGGACAAAGGAGCGGTTGCCAGCATCGGTAAATGGCTGGACGAACACGGAGTAAAGCCATGAACAATGTCGTTGAAATCAATGGCGAGAAAGCGGTGATCTCTTTCGAACCCGAGATTAATTTGCTGCGCGGTGAGTTTGTCGGCCTCAATGGAGGGGCCGACTTCTATGCCGACAGCGTCCACGATCTGATTGAGGAAGGCCGCAAGTCGCTGGCCATTTATCTCGAAATGTGCCGGGAAAAGGGTATCGAGCCGCGCCGGAAGTTTTCAGGCAAGTTCAATGTCCGCCTCACCCCTGACGACCACGCCGCCGCGGTTATTGCCGCAGCAGCATCTGGCAAGAGCCTGAATGAATGGATCATCGGGACGATCCGAGAGGCCGCTGAATAGCGGCCACGTTCGGTTCGACCGGATTTCAAAGAAGACATCGCGATAACCGCTTCCACCACGCCGCTGCGCGCGGTCCTTTGCCTGCAGGTTTCGACGGCAGAGAGCTTTGCTTCAAGGTCGTCCCTGAATGTAATATCGTATCGCAGGTGATTGCATAATGACGCAGGTGGTTACACCGCTTCGAAGGCCTTGGCGTATTCCGGTGCCCCATTCTGCGAACGTTGAGTTATTTAAGCAATCAGCCTTTGGCTTAAATTGTGGGCAAGCTAAGATAAGCGCTTTTAAATAAGGTGCGATACCATGATCGGTAGGCGCACGGAAATGTACTTGGCAGTATTTTTCCATTGATACCTATGACACTTGGTAGAAGAGTAATACAGGTATCGGATACGGACTCCGATTTGAGTACCAAGTTGGTGCCTTTTGAGAAAGGCGGCTGGCCTAACACCCGGTCCTAAAGCCGCCCTGAATACCTTTAGACCACAGTCTCAACTAAGCTTCGTGAGCGGACTGGCACTTGTTTGGTCCATCAACTGGTTCAATCAAGCTGGAATTCGTGAATGCGCGGTGGTTGCTACAGCTTATCAGCTCACTTTTGGATCTAGAGATGATCCGCTCTGGAATGACGGTCGAACTGACTGTTTTCTTTTAGTTTTTGGTATAAGGCCATCGCGTTGGGCCTTCTTTTTTGCATCCTTCTTCGCTCGACCTATTGCCGCATCTTTTTCGCGGATACGCCGCTCAGATGGTTTTTCATATGCACGGCGTGCTTTTAATTCCCGGAATATGCCCTCGCGCTGCATTTTCTTTTTAAGGACGCGGAGCGCTTGGTCGACGTTGTTATCTCTGACAAGAACCTGCAATTTATTTCCTCTTTTGCTAGTTAAGCATTCTGATCGCGAGCGATCCGAGCCGCTCTTAAACGGAGGGTCTTTTCGTCTTTTAGGTTTTTTTCCTGGCTCAGGATTGCCTTTGCGCTCTTGTCCGTTGCAGCTTTCTGGACTTCCATCCGCGTCGGTTTGAAGAGTGTTTCTTTAGTGTGTTCTTTAATCATCGCTTCGCTCCCAGATATACGTTTTCCTATCGTGCACGGCTGGTTGAGCAGCCGCCACCGCTCCGTCGCAATACATTCGACAGTTTCGACCATTCGACGGGCAGAGTTCTAGGCGGGTGCTTCAATAGAGGCGTGATTGATGTCGGATTCAGATCTCTGCGGCCAGTGGTGTAACCATTTGATGAACTTTCATTTATTGTTTTCAAAACGCTCTCCTTAAAAATCCGCACTATTAAAAATCAAAATAAAAAAGGCCGAGCGTGCACTCGACCTTCAAAAGCATTCCTCTTATTCAATGCCAGTACATCCGTGGTCAAAGAATAGAAGAAAACTTATTAAGCAGCCTGAAGATTACAAGCCGACATTTTACCCGACTTACGATCCTGTTCGACATCGTAGGTCAGTTTCTGGCCTTCATCGAGAGAACGCAAACCCGCGCGCTCAACTGCTGAGATGTGAACGAATGTGTCTGCTCCGCCATTATCAGGCTGAATAAAGCCAAAGCCTTTTGTGGAGTTGAACCATTTAACTGTTCCGGTGTTCATGACGAACCCTTTCTTAGAATTAAAAATAACGGCACGAGAGTACGTGCTGAAAGTACTACGATTTTTAAAAGGGGGGTTCGATCAGCGCACGGTGCTAAATGTGCAATAAGCAAAAACTCTTTAACAAAATATCGATTTTCAATACATAGATACTATTCAACAGAATGTCAATCATTTATGAAAATATTTCAATATTATTATAAGAGAAAGAGATCCATTCAATTTTCAGACGAGTAAATTTAATAATTACTTCAGGTGAGTATACGAACAAGTCACCGGCTCACCTTTCGCTCATGTTACATATTATGGGGTTCCATATCCAAGTTTATCATCCGGAAATAGAGCTGATGCGACGCGTTGGTCGCGCATCACACCTGACATGAAATTTGCCAAAATCAAGCTGGATTGATGAAACAGCGGACCAGGAAGAGGCCTCATTTTGGATGTCACATAACCGGCCTTCAGCATCATCTTATTTAGTATTCTGTTGCTGATCTGGAATTCGACAAGTGAAACATTGGAAGACATTTAGTCCTCCTTTCAGATTGCGGGTATGGACAAAAAAGCCCCGTCAGCGACCCGGAAGAAATAAAAGGCTGACACTTAAGGCTCGCGTGTTCGTGTTGGAAAAGCAATGAAACAATTAAGGTCACTTAAAGGCGAATTGTCGGAAACGTGCTCGTCTTCTGTCCGGTCCCAGATGCGACTGAATATTTCATGGAGCAAAGGAACGCGAGGTGGAGCACTATTCCGCCGACAATGTTGCAAGGGGAACCAACAGCGTAGAAACGCATTTTACTGTGTGATTGCGAAGCGGCCTTAGCTGCCCTTTTGTCGGGTTGTCAGGTACTGATTTGCGGCAGATGTGTTTGAACGGGAAGGAAAAAATATGCTCCCCACCATCCATCATGATAATGCAGAAGAGACGGGGCGTAGCTTAACCCGATCACAGCAAAACGCGCTCCGCGCCATCGCATTCTTTCGTCACCAAAAGAAAATAGGAACTGGTTGGCTCGTGGGCGACCAGCGCCTTTCAAACCGGATCATCGACCGGTTGGAGCAACTCGACCTTGTCGAGGAAAACGTCCTTCGTGGCGCGCCCATTCTCCAGCTTACAATTGTTGGAGAAGCCATGAAGGCAAAGCTTTTGCAGTGAAAAATTTGTTCTGAGGGCCCCTGGCCATAAAGCGGAGCAACGCCGGCCTCGAACTTTCAGTTCGTTCTGCTTCGTTGAAAGCGTTTTGTCCAGGCTTGGCTGAGTTTCGTGGAGACTGGAAAGTGGCTTGATGTTCTCTTATCTTTGAGAAACTATTCGAAAAAACACCAAGTGAGAACGCAATGACCGTCTTCGCCATAACTGACGATGAAACAATGCGCATTGAGATACTTCCGCCAGAATCGGCTCGCCCGACCATGATGATTTGCGATTGCTGTCAGGAGAAGAGACCAGCAAATGCGTTCGATTTAGACAGCTGCGGTCTTTGCCGTGAATGTGTCGAATGCGATACGTGGATTATTCCCGACAACGCGGACTGGTAGCAGCGAACGCAGAACTGCGATCGCATCTATGAGCGAAAAGCCGTAAGGGGCGCGCAGCGCTTTCGATATCCTGTCTCGCTGGTTTCTCGCCTTCATCCAGCGAAAAAAAGCTGCAGGTCAGGATATTGGTATTATTTCCACATGCTGCGCATTCTGGCACCTACATCTATTCTGACTTGTCGAGCGCTGCGTTCCCCGGCTGAGTGAGAAACTTTCGGCCAACTCGTCGCTTCGAAATATTGAAGCAGGAAAGCTGGGATAAAGCGGGTTCTTGACGCGTAAACGTGACGATCTCCCTGAGCGTTCTGCCCATAAGTGAAGAAACGCTGTGGCGTGATGAGCGAGAGACTATCGCGCGCACGCGTCATGCCGACATAGAGCAGACGCCGCTCCTCCTCCAGTTCCGCGGTAGTTCCAGCGCCCAAATCAGACGGAATACATCCATCAACCACGTTGAGCATAAAAACCGAACGCCATTCCTGTCCTTTTGAGGAATGAATGGTTGAGAGGATCAAATAATCCTCATCAAGCAAAGGCACACCTGCCTGGTCGCTTGTCGCATCGGGCGGATCAAGCGTTAATTCGGTCAAGAACCGTTCGCGGTTCGGATATCCGCCTGCGATTTGTTCGAGCTGCAAGAGATCCGCTTTTCTTGTGTCTGCATCCTCATGAATGCGATCCAGATGCGGTTCATACCAGGTTCGCGCCAAAGCGATCTCACCCGGCCAGCCGCCATCTGCTTTTCGTAAACTCACGAGTAAAGTTACAAAGGCTGGCCAGTCCTCTGCGGTTTTTGGCGGCGGGGGAATTTCCGCAAGCGCCATGAGCGGCTCGGGATCGTCAGCGATTGTATCAAGAATCCGGGCTGCGGTCTGCGGGCCTATTCCGGGCAGCATCTGAAGAAGGCGAAAACCTGCAACTCGATCACGCGGATTTTGAGCGAAACGGATTGTTGCGAGCAAATCTTTCACATGCGCGCTGTCGAGAAATTTCAGCCCGCCAAATTTCACGAAAGGAATATTGCGGCGTGTGAGTTCGACTTCCAGAGCCCCGCTATGACTTGAGGTGCGAAACAACACAGCCTGTTGTTTAAGGGTGATGCCCACCTCACGATTGGCAAGCACCTGCTCTACGACATAATTTGCTTGATCTGTTTCGTCTTTTACGGTGACGAGTAGCGGCCGCTGTTCAGACTGACGATCCGTCCAAAGGTTTTTGGTAAACCGCTCACGCGCCAGATCAATAACTCCGTTGGCTGCAGCAAGGATGGGCTGGGTCGAGCGATAATTCCGATCAAGCGTGATGACGTCTGCAGGTTCGGGGGAAAACTGGTTTGGAAAATCAAGAATATTGCGCACTGTCGCTGCCCGGAACGAATAGATCGACTGCGCATCGTCGCCAACAACGGTCAATCCGCGCCCACCCGGCTTCAAGGACAATAGAATAGACGCCTGCAGACGATTGGTATCTTGATATTCGTCGACGAGAATATGATCGAAGCGTCCACCGATGTCGTCCGCTAATTCCGGGTCTGACACCATCTGAGCCCAGTATAAGAGCAGATCGTCGTAATCGAGTACGTTCTGGGCCTGCTTTGCCTCAACATAGGCTGCAAAAAGTTTTTTCAGTTCCTCTTCCCAGCCGATGACCCAGGGATAGGCTGATTTCAGAACCTCGCTAAGGGCACATTCCGCATTGACTGTACGCGAATAGATCGCAAGACAAGTTCCCTTGGTCGGAAAGCGGCTTTCCGTTTTAGAGAACCCGAGCTCATGACGAATGAGGTTCATAAGATCGGCGCTATCTTCACGGTCATGGATAGTAAAATCCACATTCAGGCCGATTTGTTCGGCATAAATACGCAGTAGCCGTGCGCCGATACCATGGAACGTCCCAGCCCAGGCCAATGCATCCGTCATAATGGCTGAATTATCGCCTAAAACCTGCCGGCAAATACGCTCGACCCTCCGCCCCATTTCGGAGGCGGCTCTGCGCGAGAACGTCATCAGCAAAATCCGGCGAGGATCGGCACCGTTAACAATCAGATGAGCAACACGATTGGCCAAGGTATTGGTTTTACCAGATCCGGCACCGGCAATTACCAGCAAGGGGCCACCAACGTGACCCTCGGCAAGGCCGACGCCGTATTCGACAGCCTGGCGCTGCCGCTCATTGAGTTTTTCTAGATAAGCCGCCATTGTCCCCATCTGAGAAGAAAAAAATCCTGACTACCTTGCTCGCTGATATCTCTTTGAATCGTTTGTAGGATTCATCCAAATCCCACCTATATCAAGAATTTTTCA